>JANLTI010000025.1:0-63722 GCA_031362845.1 Gemmatimonadaceae bacterium
GTCATTGCCCTGACGCCCCTGCGTGCCTCAAGTAGGACGCGGCGGCGGCGAGGCAGGAACGACGAACGCCCCGCGACAGATCGTCGCGGGGCGTTCGTGCTCGAACGACGTGCAACCGTTACGCCTTCCGGTCGATGCAGCCCGTGAACTCGGGGTTGTTCCGCTCCTCGAACGGGATCACCAGGTTCACGTCCGTCCCGTAGACGCCGCCCTTGAAGTAGGCGTCCGTGGGGAACACCGTCTCAGCGCCGCGGCCGTACTGGCGGACGAGGCGACGGAGATCGCCGAGACGATGCGAGGTGAGGAACATCGTCAATGCGCGCTCCTGGAACAGGAGGTCGACCTGGCCGGCGAACGTGGCCGGCGGTGCGGCGATGGCTGTTGGACGCGCTGCGTTGGCCCCACCGGCCGCTGTTGGCGGATAGGTGACCGACGCCGCACGCGCTGCATTGAGCCTGTCGAGGTACAACACGACGTTGCCTGCCTGGAGCGCGGCCTCGGCCTCGATCAGGCGAGCTTCCGAACCCTCGGCCAGCGGCGTAGAGGAGGTCCGAGCGCTGTACTTCGACGTCACGATGAGGGGCGTCACGGCATCGAAGCCGATGGCCGTGGCCGACGCGCGAAACGCGGGCGCCCGCGGATCGCTCAACGAGGCGAATGGAAGCCCGTTGATGCCCTCGCGATCAGGAATGGCGAACCGACGCCCGAGCTGCGCGAACGAAAACAGCCCGTTGTTCTGGCGTCCGGAATTCTCCGAATGGAAGATCACGTAGCGATAGCTGTCCGGAACGCCGGCGACAGCCGCTGCGGCCTCGGCGAACCGACCGAGGTCCAGCAAGGCGCGGCCTTTCCCGATACGGGCAAGGTTGAGCTGCGGTGCGCCAGCCGTACCAGCCGCCGTGGCGATCGTGATGGCCGAATCGAATTTCGCGATCGACTCGTTCAGCAGCTGCGCCGTCGTCTCCGGCTTGCCATAGGTGAAGGATCCATCGGCGTTCGCACTGCTGAGCGGTACGCCGGAGCAGTAGTTCTCGCCGAGGATCACCCGGGTGTACGCGCTGAGCGCGAGCACTTCGGCGTAGGACCGATTGGTCGCGTCGAACTCCTTGAAGCGTGACGCCACGGCATCCGTGGTCGCCCGCGCACGCGCGATGTCACGGAAAATGGTGAGCATCGTCGCGTTGATCGGATTGATGTTGCGTTGGTCAACCTCGATGCGCGTCGGGAAGCTCTCGGCGTTGATGTACTCATCGACGAACAGTCCGGTGATCTGGGCCTGCCCTTCGCTGCCGCTGCTGCCGCCGAGCGCCACGCCGAAGTCACCGATCGCCGCGGCGAGGGCGCTGGGGAGCACGGAACGTCCCACGAGGGCGTCCGGGCTCACGACGTCGATATCGGGCACCGCGAGCAGCTTGTCGGTGTTGCAGCCGGCCACGGCAGCGAGCGCCGCGAAGGCACCGGCCGCACCGAGTCGGGTCATCCGGCGCGCAGCGCGCTGGCGGATGGGAGTGTTGAAGTCAGTCATGATTATGAATGGTATGCTCAGAAGGTCAGGTTCAGGCGCGCCGTGACGTAGCGAATGTTCGGCTGCGTGAGGAAGTCCGCGGAATTGAAGTTGCCGGCGCCGATGGCGTTGACCTCTGGGTCGAAGCCCGAATAGTCGGTCCAGGTCTTCAGGTTGCGGCCAGCGATGGTGAGCGAGGCCGCGCCAGCCCGAAGGCGGCCCGCGACCGACTGCGGTGCGGTGATGGTGAGGGCGACTTCACGCAGCTTCGTGAACGTCGCATCCTCGATGAACCCACCCTGGGTGCCCATGAGGGCGCCGAGAATGTTCGCCTGGTCCTTGAAGGTGCTCAACGTGCGGTCCGCGGCGTCGGCGCAGTTCTGGAAGCCGCCGTTGGCGCAGCGGAAGGCGCGGGTGTTGTTGTAGAGCTTGTGACCACCACGATGGTCGATGAGCGCCGAGATGCGGAACATGTTCTTGTAGACGGTCAGCGACGGGCTCACGGTGATCTCTCGCGTCGGAAACGGCGTGCCGATGAACTGCGCCGTGTCACTGAGGGAGATTTCGCACGCGCCACCGCCGGCCACCACTGGCTGTCCGGGGCAGTTGATGCGGCTGATCACGCCGTCCCCGTTGAGGTCCTCGAAGCGGGTGATCGTGCGCTGCTGGTAGGCGCCCAGCGGCAGGCCGTTGCGGATGACCTGGGTGCTCGAGAAGCCCTGGAAGATGGGCGGAATCGGGTTGCCCTGCGGATCCTTGCCCAGGTCGTCCAGCTTGTTCTTGGAGTAGGTGAAATTCGACGTCAGGTCGAACTTCACGTCGTCCAGGTTGATCAGGTTGGCGCGCAGGGCGATCTCGTCGCCCTTGTTGCTGACCTGCCCCAGATTCTGGAAGCGCGAGTTGCCGAGGCCGAGCGACGGCGCGAGCACCACCTGCACGAGCGCGTCCTGGGTCTTCTTGGTGTAGTGCGTGTACTCGACGCTCAACCGGTCCTCGAACACGCCGAGGTCGAACCCGAACTCGAGCTCCGCCGACTTCTCGGGCTTGAGACTGGCGTTGCCCGGGCCACCGATCGTGAATCCGGGCACGTCCACTCCGGCGACGTTCACGGCCACGGGGTTGTAGAAGAAGTCCGCAGCGCGGAATCCAGGACGCTGACCCGACACACCGTACGCGGAGCGCAGGCGCAGCAGGCTGATCACGTCGAGTGCCTTCGGGAAGTAATCCTCTTCCCCGATGACGTACGACGCGCTGACGGAGGGGTACAGGATGTTGCTGAAGTTCTGCCCGAACGCGCTGTTGCGATCGGTGCGGATGGCGCCCGTGAGGAACAGCTTGTCGCGCCACGCCAGTTGCTCGCGCGCGTAGTAACCGATCGTCCGCACATCCTGATTGACTTCATTGACGGCGAACCGGGCGTTGGTGCCGGAGAGCGACCCCGTGCCACCGAGCAGCTTGGCACCGAAGGCATCCGTGCGCCGGAACAGCTCGCGGTTGTACTGCCCGCCGAGCGACGTCGTGGAACGCAGGACGGGGGTGAAGTCGTACGTCGCGGTCCCGTTCAGGTTCGTCGTGTAATTCGAGATCAGCGCACGATTCGCGGCCCGGGAACCCTCGCGGAGGTTCGTGCTGAGGAAAATCTTCTCCGGCGGAATCGTCTCGTTGTCGAAGCGGTTGTTGACGTCCGCGCCAGCCGTGCCGGTGAACGACAGCCAGCTCAGCGGCTGGTAGTTGCTCGTCACGCTGCCGATGAAGCGCTGGATCTGCTGCCGCGTGTTGATCGCGTAGATCTCCTGCGGGATCTGGCCACTCGTGTAGCCGCGGCTGGTCGTATCGGCGCCGCAGAGGGTCGGGTACGAGCGCGTCGGGCTGCAATCGTACGCCGTTCCGAGCAGTGCAGCCGACAGCACACCAAGCAGGTTGTTGTCGTTCTGCGGGAGCCGCAGATCGGAGTTCACGTAGCCGACCGAGACCGCCGCATCGAGCTCCTTGGTGAACTGCGAGCGGATGTTCGTGCGGAGGTTCAGCTGCTGGATGTGGTTGACGTCATACACGCCCTGCTCTTTGCTGTAGTCGCCCGAGAGGAAGTATGTCGCCGCATCACCACCGCCCGAAGCGCTCAGGCCGGCCTGGCGCCGGTTGCCGTTGCGGAAGGGGTTCGAGTTCGCGAGCGGGCTGTTCACGACCACGGAGTCCACCGTGCAGAGCCGGCGTGCCGCGAGATCGATGTTGCAGTTACGCGTGAACGCGCCCGCAGTCGTCTTGCCGAAGGCGAGGTAGTTGGACGGGTAGGTATTGATGTCCTTCGACGTGCCGCTCTCAAGATTGGCGTCCCAGCGCGTGCGGCCGGAGCGGCCCTTCTTGGTCGTGATCTGGATGACGCCGTTGGACGCCGCGGTGCCGTAGAGTGCTGCGGCCGCGGGGCCCTTGATGATCTCGATGCTCTCGATCTCATCGGGGTTGATGTCGTTGAAGCGCGATGGCGACTGGCCGCCGACGCCGAGGCTGCTGCTGCTCGCGCTGTTGTCGACGCGGATGCCGTCGATGATCAGGAGCGGATCGTTCGTGAGCGAGATCGAGTTCGACCCGCGGATGCGGATGCGCGACCCGCCTCCCGTCGTGCCGCCCGCGTTCACGACCGAGACGCCAGGCGCGCGCGCCGCGAGCACGGACGAGAAATTCGTCGTGGCGGCGAGCGTAATGGCCGAGGTGTCGATCGAGGAGATCGAGTTGCCCGTCTCGCGCTTGCGCTGGGTCTCGCCCGTCGCGGTGACGATCACCTGATCGAGCTGGGTCGCCGACACGGCGAGCGTGAAGTCGGCGCTCGTGGTCTGCCCCGCCGTCACTGTGACCGTGCGCGGGCTGGCTCCGTATCCGATGCGCTGCGCGATGATCTGCGTCGCGCCTTCGGGCACGCCGGCGATGCGGAACAGTCCCGTCGCGTCGGTCTGCGCGCCGCGCTGGGTGCCAAGCACGCGAACCTGGACGCCCTCGATCGGACGCTGGTTGGCGCGGTCCGTCACGCGCCCCGTGATGATCCCGGTGCCGGTCTGCGCCCACGCGGGAACCGCGCACGCGAGCGACAGCACACCAAGAAGAATCCTGCGGAAACCACGACTCATTAGATACTCCTCCGACATCGGAGACAGGGGGAACGGACCAACACGAACGATGAACGAGGGCTCCGGGGGTGGAGCCGGGCTATAGCGACGAACCGGTCAACCAGCTGAATTGTGCCCAACCGTCGGCGTGGGATGACGACGGTGCACTGCTGACCCCCAAACCCGGAGCGAGGTCACCACCACATGATGAAAAGATAATCTTAGTACTGTAATAGATGAGCCCCCCACCCGTGGCAGACAGAAAAAACGCCACGGCTCATGGAGCAAATCACCCGTCAGCGAGCGGATTGAGGCTTCGCGAGCCACTCTCCGCCGTCCACCACCATGATGGCGCCCGTGATCCACCCGCCCGCGGGTGATGCCAGGAACGCGACCATCCCAGCAATATCGGCAGGTGTACCCCAACGTTGTAGTGGGATGGCCTTCCTGGCGTAGCTCTCCATGGCCTTCTCCACCGCGAACACATCCGGGACCCCTCCGACAGCGGGGGGTGGCGTGAACGCCTTCCGAACCCCCTCGGTGGGAATCGGTCCCGGGGCGATCGCATTCACGCGCACGCGGTCCCCGGCCCACTCCAGCGCCAGGGTCCGCGTGAGCGCATCGATGCCCGCCTTGGCGGCGGTCGCATGCGCCATCAGCGGCCAGCCGCGGTAGTGCAGCGTCATCGAGATGTTCACGATGGACCCGCCGCCGCCCTCGCGCATGATGGGCAGCACGGCCTGCGAGCAGAAGAAGGTGCCATGGAGATCGATCTCGATGACGCTCTTCCACGCATTGGCCGACAGCGACTCGGAGGGTGCGTAGAAGTTCCCCGCCGCGTTGTTCACGAGCAGGTCGATCCGGCCGTGCTCGCGCACCACGTCCGCCATCATCGCCCGCACGCGCTCCGGCTCGCGCACGTCCACCGCGACGCCGCTCGCCCGTCCGCCGGTCGCGCGGATTTCGGCCGCCGCCGCGTCGACGCGCTCCTGCTTGCGACTCGCGAGCACGACATGGGCCCCCAGCGCGGCCAGCAGGTCGGCGATGCCGCGTCCGATGCCGCTGCCGCCGCCAGTGATCAGCGCCACGTGTCCGTCGAACAGGCCATCGCGAAAGACGCTTCGTGGCACGGGCGGACCGTCGTGGCTGGTCACTGGACGCGCTCCGGATCGAGGTGCTCATGCAACGCGTTCGTCCCGACGAGCGTTGCGGTGGGCGATGCGTGGGCCAGTGCAAGACGCAGTTGCGCCACGGGGGAGAACGACAGGCGATGGTGCGGCGTCAAACCGTGCGACGCGAGTCCCGCGTGATGTTCGGCCGTCCCGTACCCGGCATTCGTCTCCCAGCGATAGTGCGGATGACGCCGCGCGAGCGCGCGCATCAGCCGGTCACGCGTCACCTTGGCGACGATCGACGCGCACGCGATCGAGTGACAGCAGGCGTCGCCGCCGACGACGGCCGTGTGCTCCACGCCCAGTGTCCGGATGGGATTGCCGTCGACCACGACATGGTCGGGTCGCATGTGGAGATTGGCCAGCGCTCGTCGCATGGCCAGGACGGCGGCGTGATAGATGTTGACGCGATCGATCTCGTGCACCGACGCGGCACCGATGCCGACGCCCAGCGCCCGCTCGAGAATGCGTGCGGCGAGCGTCTCCCGTTCGCCGCCGGAGAGCTTCTTGGAATCGTCCACGCCGCGGATGGCACGGGCGTCGGCAGGCATCACGACGGCGCATGCGACGACGGGGCCCGCGAGCGGGCCCCGTCCGACTTCATCCATACCGGCCAGCAGTGGACCTCTCGCCGTGCGCAGCGCTCGCTCGAGCGCGCTCCAGCGCGGCAAGGCCCGGCCCCGACCTAGCGCGCGGTGGCGCCGGCCTGCGGCGTGCGCACCTTCATCTCCTTGATGCGCGTCGCCTTGCCGGTGAGATGGCGAAGGTAGTACAGCTTGGCGCGACGGACGCGACCGCGGCGCACGACGATGATCTCGGCGAGCATTGGGCTGTGCAGCGGGAAGATGCGCTCGACGCCCACGCCGTTGGAGATCTTGCGCACGGTGAACGACGCGCTCACGCCACTGCCCCGACGCGCGATGCACACGCCCTCGAAGGCCTGAATGCGCTCCTTCTCCCCTTCCTTCACGCGCACGTTCACGCGTAGCGTGTCACCCGCACGGAACGGGGGCAGGTTGGTGCGGAGCCACTCTTTCTGGGTTTCGATGAAAGGATGCATATAGCGCTCGGGGCCGAGGCCCGGTTCTGGGGCTTAACTGGTAGAGACATGGCAAGTTAGCGGGCCCGGCGACGGGAGTCCAGTGGGGCACCGGGCAGCCAGCGACGGGAAAGGGCACACCTCAATTTGGTGTGCCCTCGCCACTCGTGCGACGCCGACCGTGCTGCAGCAGCCTCGCGATCAGGTCACAGCCCCGCCTTGTAGAGCAGCTTGTTCGGCGTGCTGCCCACATTGCCCGTGATGACGCCCGAAGTCGCGTTCGTCACCAGCCACGTACGGATCGTCGAGTACGACGCGTCGCCGTAGGTGGCCTTGTACAGCGCGCCGACACCGGCCACGTGCGGACTCGCCATCGACGTGCCGC
Organism: Gemmatimonadaceae bacterium; assembly: GCA_031362845.1. Taxonomy (GTDB): domain Bacteria; phylum Gemmatimonadota; class Gemmatimonadetes; order Gemmatimonadales; family Gemmatimonadaceae; genus AG11. The sequence continues at coordinate 7,202 of JANLTI010000025.1, forward strand.
TGATCGTGTTCGTCCCGCTGCCGATCCACGTGGACGTGATGCTCGAGCCCGGCGCATACAGGTCGACGCAGGCCCCGTAATTGGAGTACGATGCCTTGGCATCGACGCTCGTGGACGCGGCAACGGTGGTGGCGTTCGCCGCGCTCGCCGGCGAGGCGTTGCAGGCATCGGCGTTGCTGTTGCCCGCGGCGACGGCCAGAAACACGCCCGCGCTGGCGAGGTTGTTGGCAGCCGTGTTGCTCGACGCCGAGAAACCGCCGCCGAGCGACATGTTCGCCACCGCCGGCTTGATGTGGTTGCTGGCCACCCAGTTCATGCCGGCAATCACCCCGGATGTGCTGCCGGAGCCCGCGCAGTCGAGCACGCGCACCGCTCGGAGCATGACGTTCTTCGCGACGCCGTACGTGGACGCGCCGACGGTGCCCGCGACGTGGGTGCCGTGGCCGTTGCAATCCTGCCCGTTGCCGCCGAGCGCATCGTACACCGCCGAGGCACGCGAGCCGAATTGCGGATGACTGGTCTGGATGCCGGTATCGATGATGTACGCGCGGACGCCAGTGCCGGTCGACACGTAGGTATACGTGCCGCTCAGCGGACGGTTGCGTTGATCGATCCGGTCGAGACCCCACGTCGCGCCACTTTGCGTCGCCATCGTCGTCACGATCGCGTCCTGCTCGATGTACGCGACGTCGGGATCGGCCCGGAGCGCGTCGACGGCGCCGGGCGTGAGGGTCGCGGCAAATCCCTTCAACGCCTTGTCGTACGCAAACTTCTTCTTGCCGCCGTGCTGGCGCACCTTGGCGTCCGCCGCCGACAGCGGATCCAGCACCTGGTCCTTGAAGACCACGATGTACTCACCCTCGATTCCGGCGGCGCCCTTCGCGTAGAAGGGAGCCACAGGTAGCGACATTTGCTCCGGCGACCTGGGAGCGAGCGGAGCGGTCGATGAATCGGTGCACGCGGCGAGGGATATCGCGGCGAGCAGCACAGCGCTGAAACGCTTCATCCTGGTGGGTTACTCCAACGATGCCGGTCCGCGACGGGTGCGAATGCTCATGGGGAGCACGGACCGACTGTTCCCGGGGGTGCGGCGACACGTCGTCATCGACGCGTGGGGCTCGCACTGACCGGGGTCCCGCCCCTGCACGATCACCGAACGAGTGGTGGTGATACGCGCATCGACTATCTGTCGAGGGGCGGCGCGCCAATCGTACGAGCGCCCGAGCGGCACCGCAAGCGAGCGAGTGCGGGGCAACGAGGAGCCGTTCGCGCCGTCAGTGCTCCTCTGGCCGGCCGAAGAGCAGCTCGACGTGCGACCGGTGCTCGAGTGGTGCGATCACGTACACGTAGTCCCCTGCCTCGATGCGCGTGGAGCCCGACGGCGCGATGAGCGCACCGCGTCGCTCCAGCATGCTCACTGCCGTACCCTCTGGAAACGGGATCTCGGCCAGTGTCGCCCCAGCCACGGCCAGGTGGTCCGAGACGAAATACGCGCGCAGCTCGTCGCCGCGCGGTGCCCGGGCATCCACTTCGATCATGGTGGCCGGCGGTGGCGGCGCCGCGGACTCCACGCGCAGCAGGCGCGAGATCCATGGCACCGTGGCCCCCGGCACGATGGCACCCACGACTACGATGAAGAACACGATGTCGAACAGGACGCGCGCGCCCGGCACCTCCGCCATGACGGGAATGGTGGCCAGCACGATGGGCACGGCGCCGCGAAGCCCGACCCAGCCAACGTACGCCGAATCGCGCCAGCGATAGCGAAAGGGAGCGAGACAGAGCATCGCCACGAGGGGGCGAGCCACGAAGGCCAGCATCAGTGAGAGGGTCAGTCCGATGCTCGCGACCTGCAGCAACCGGGACGGGAACACGAGAAGTCCCAGGAGCAGGAACATCAGGACCTGACTCAGCCACCCGAGCGCATCGTGGACGCGTCGAATGCCGACGGCATGCGGTAGCGGGCCACTGCCCAACGTCATGCCCGTCACGTACACGGCCAGGAAGCCGCTGCCATGCAAGAGTGTCGCGATGCCAAACGACAGACACGCGAGCGCCAGCGTGAACGCCGGATACAAGCCGGCCGCCGGCAGGTGCACGCGCAGGATCAGCATGCGTCCCGCTCGCGCGACGGCGAACCCTGCGAGTGAGCCGACCACCAGCTCCGACGTCACGTCGGCCAGCACGCCGCCGACCGACAGACCGGCGCCCGTCACCATGCCCGTCGTGATGGCCGTCGTGAGAATCACCGCCATGGGATCGTTCAGCCCGGATTCCACCTCGAGGGTGAGCCCGACCTTTCGTCGCAGGCGGGTGCCGCTCGCGGTGAGGACCGAGAAGACCGCTGCGGCGTCGGTCGACGACACGATGGCGCCGAGCAGCATGGCCATCGGCCACTCGAGGCCGAACAGGTGGCCGCCGACCGCCACCAGTGCCGCCGTCGCGAACACGCCCACCGTGGCGAGCACGGCGGACGGTGCGAGTACTTCGCGCGCCGAGGCGAAGGGAGTGTTGAGTCCTCCGTCGAACAGGATCAGCACCAGAGCGGTCGTCCCGACCCGAAACGCGAACTGGTAGTCCTCGAACGCGATGTGCCCGAGTCCTTCCGAGCCGGCGACGACGCCCACGATCAGGAAGAGGAGCGCAACCGGAAGTCCGAGTCTCGCCGACACGCGACTGAGCGCCACGCTCGCGGCCAGCAAGCTCCCGAACGCGGTCAGCAAGACCGCGGTAGCGAGCGGCTCGCTCCCGATCACCATTTGCTACCCGGTGCCGGCATCGCGCGAGCGCCGTTCACGCGTGAGGCGCTCACCTTCGCGCACCCGCCACTCCGCAATCCGTGCGTGGTCACCCGACAGCAGGATCTCGGGGACCGCGTGCCCGCGATACGCCGCCGGCCGCGTGTAGCTCGGCGCCGAAAGCTCGCGCTCCCAGAAGGAGTCGCCGAAGGCGCTGTCGTGATCACTCATCGCGCCAGGCAGCAGCCGAATGGTGGCGTCGATCATCGCGAGTGCCGCCGGCTCTCCGCCACTGAGTACGAAATCGCCGAGCGACAGCTCTTCCGTGGCGAGATGCTCGGCCACGCGCTGGTCGACGTCCTTGTAGTGTCCGCAGAGGAATGTCAGCTCCGGGCCGCCGGCGAAGCGGATGGCGTCGGCCTGGGCGAAGCGGCGCCCGCGCGCGCTCATGAGGACGATGGGGCCGGTCGCACCCAATGCGTCGACCGCTTCGAAGAATGGCTCCGGCTTCATGACCATGCCCGCACCTCCGCCGTACGGCGCGTCGTCCACCGTGCGATGGCGATCGTGCGTGAAGCCGCGCAGGTCGACAACCGAATAGGTCACGAGTCCCGCCTGCGCCGCACGAGCCGGAATGCTGAGCGCGAGCGGCGCCGCGAAGAACTCGGGGAAGATGGTGACGACGTTGATCTTCACTCGATGAGCCCGTCCGCGGGCGCAACGACGATGACGCGCGACGCCTTGTCGACCGACACGATGGTGCGTTCGTCGTACGGGAGCATCACCGTCTCCGCCTCGCGTGGAGCGGCACGGCGGACGTCGATCGCGAGTCCCTGCGGCAACTCGTAGATCTCGTCCACCGACCCCACCGTCTCGCCGGTGCCGAGCATCACCTGCATGCCAACGAGATCGTGCACGTACACTTCTTCGTCAGAGGGCGGTGGCAGTTCGTCGGCCGGCAGCAGCAGATAGCGACCGCGCCACAGCTCGGCCGCGTTGCGGTCGGGCAGTTCGGTGAAGCCGACGAGCAACCCTTCGTTGAACGGCCGCACGGTGCGCAGATGGAGTTCCGGGCGATTCGGCGCGAGGTCGCCACTGGCCGTGCCGGCAAAAACACGACGGCCGGACGCGAAGATCGCGTCCGGCGCGTCGGTGATCACTTCCACGACGACTTCGCCGCGGATGCCGTGTGCCTTCCGGACCCGCCCGACGATGATGTAGGCGGGCGGGGTCATCGGAGCCCGGCCCTTACGCGTCGTCCTTCTTGTCGCCGAGCGGCACCGCTCTGGCCTGGAGCTTCCCGGCGAGGCGCGTTTCGTGGCGCTGCTTGAGCACGCCGGCCTTCCGGAGCAGCGACCGAACCGTGTCCGTGGGCTGAGCGCCGACGTTCAGCCAGTAGTTCACGCGGTCCGTGTCGAGATTGATCGCCAGTTCGCCCGTGCGGGGCTGATACTGTCCGACGATCTCGAGAAACTTGCCATCGCGCGGACTCTTGGAATCGGCGACGACGATGCGGTACATGGGCGACTTCTTCCGGCCCACGCGGCGAAGGCGAATCTTGACGGCCACTCGGAACTCCTGGCTGAGGACTGCTGGATACTGCTTGGGCTCATCGCGTGCCTGGCATTTCCAGGCCGCACCCGGGACTGAAAACTAACAGACAACCGGTGAATCGTGAAACGTGAATCGTGACGACCCGACGATTCACGACTCACGTCTCACCAGTCACGTTTACCGCATTCCGCCAAACATCCCCGGCGGCATCCGCATCTTTCCGCCCGCCGCGCCGCCGGATGCTTTCTTCATCATCTTCTGCATCTCGCGGAACTGTTCCAGCAGGCGGTTCACCTCGCTGATCGGGCGGCCGCAACCCTTCGCCACCCGGGCGCGCCGCGAGCCATTCATGAGCTCCGGCTTCTTTCGCTCCGCCTTCGTCATGGAGAGCACGATGGCTTCCATATGTCGCATGCGTTTGGGATCCGCGTCCTTCACCTGCTTCAGCATCTTGGTGTTCACCCCGGGCATCATCTTCAGCAAACCTTCCAGGGGACCAAGCTTCTCGATCTGACGCATCGCCGTCAGGAAATCCTCGAGATCCATTCCCTCCTTGCGGACCTTGCGCTCCATCTTCTTCGCTTCGTCGACGTCGAAGGCGCCCTGCGCTTTCTCGACCAGCGACACGATGTCGCCCTGCTGGAGGATCCGGCCGGCCATGCGGTCGGGATGGAAGTCCTCGAGCGCGTCCGACTTCTCGCCGACGCCGATGTACTTGATCGGCTTCTTCAGCACGCCGTAGATGGAGAGCGCGGCGCCGCCACGTGCATCGCCGTCCATCTTCGTGAGAATCACACCGGTGACGTCGAGCTTCGCGTCGAATCCCTGGGCGATTTTCACCGCGTCCTGACCGGTCATGCCGTCGGCAACGAGGAGAATCTCGTCCGGCTTGATCGCCTCCTTCAGCCGCACCAGCTCTCCCATCAGCTCATCGTCGATCTGCAGGCGTCCCGCTGTATCCACGAGCACGACGCGATCGCGCGCGCGGCGCGCGACGTCGATGCCGTTCCTCGCGATCCGAATGACATCGAGCTGATCGCGCTCGGCATAGACCGGAATGTCGAGCTGGGCGCCGAGGGTTTCGAGCTGATCGATGGCGGCCGGACGATGGACGTCGGCCGCGATGAGGCGCACCTGCCGTCCCTCCGCCTTGAGCTTGCGCGCGAGCTTCGCGGCGCTGGTCGTCTTGCCGGAGCCCTGCAGTCCCACGAGCATCACGATGGTCGGAGGCACCGAGCTGAGTTTCAGCCCTTCGCGCCGCTCGCCGAGCATGGCGGTGAGTTCGTCGTACACGATCTTGACGAGCTGCTGTGCCGGCGACACGGTCCGCAGCTGGGAAACGCCGACGGCCCTCGCCTCGACGCGCTCGAGGAACTCACGCGTGAGCGCGAAGTTGACGTCCGCCTCGAGGAGGACGCGGCGCACTTCGCGCAGCCCCTCCTTGATGTCGGCCTCGTTGAGGACACCACGGCCGCGGAGGCGCGCAAAGGTCGCCTCGAGTTTCTCGGAAAGCTCGTCGAACATAGGAGCTAAACGTAAGGGACGGATTGGGTTAGGGCAACCGGGCCGGCGTTGCTGCCCCGGCGGGGATGGACGCGTTCCGTCGCGCTCTTTATGATCGACGTGGATGCGACGCTCGGGCCTGATCCGGAACGATGACCGCATCCCGCTGCTGGGCGACGGAGGATGAGATGCGAGGTCGGCAGCTGCTGTCGGTGATGCTGGTGAGTGCGTCCGTGCAAGCACAGTCGCCCAGTCGCGTCGTCACCGGCGTTGTGTTCGATTCCATCAGCCGCGCTCCGTTGGCCGGTGCGATCGTGCAGATCGCGCTCGTCGACGTGAGCCGTCGCGATGCAGCGGAGGCGGCGGCACCCCGCATCTTCTCGGCGATGGCGGATTCCGACGGGCATTACCGCGTGATGGGCCTGCCCCGCGGCACTTTCGCCATCGGATTTCAGCACGACGCGCTCAACGCACTGGGAATCGAATCTCCAATTCGCGCGTTCGAGTCGTCGGACGACTCCAGTGTCACCGTGGATCTGGCGATCCCGAGCGGTCCAACCTTGCGCTCGCGACTCTGCGGCAACGCGATGCGTCTTGGCGGCGAAGGTCTGCTCGTGGGTTACGTACGCGACGCGGAGGGCGAGCGAATGCTGCCGGGCGCGATCGTGCGCGCACGCTGGCTCGAGTTCGCACTGGAAAGCGGCAATTACCGCGCGGTGACCCGGTCGGTGACGGCGATCGTCGGCGAGGACGGACGCTACCTGGCGTGCGGACTCACGAGCGACGAAGCGATCGTGGTGGAGGTGACGATGCCGGGGTATCGCCGTCTCACCAACAGCTTCACCGTCCCGCGCGGCGGATCGGCGCGTCAGGATTTCCGGCTCGCGGATGCCGATGCAGCGCGTGGCGTGGCGATGCTCGCGGGACGCGTCGTCCTTCCGGATGGAACGCCGCTCGCCACCGGGCGGGTTGTCATCGATGCACTCGCGCTCGAGGTGCCGGTGCGCCATGGCGACTTCTCGATTGTCGGCATCCCGCAGGGGACGTGGTCGCTCGAGGCGAGGGCCATCGGGTTCGAGCCGGCGTTTGCGCTGGTCGACGCCTCCGACCGGGCGGCGGGCGTGACGACGCTGACGCTTGGAGAGCGAACACAGGTTCTCGATGCGATCACCGTTCGCGGAAAGCGCGGAGGCGATGCGAAGATTCTTGGGGCGATCGCCAGTCGGCGCAGCACCTCGCTCGGCACGGTGTTCCTGCCCGGCAACGTCTATCTCGAGTCATCGTATGATCCGGCCGACGCCCTCCGTGCCGCGACTGGCTTTCGTTATGTGAGTCCCGAGGTGCTCCTGAGCAGTGGTTGTGGATTCAGATATCCGCCACCCGAGGTGACCCGAATCGCGACGGGACCCGTGCGCGCGCGCACGAGAAGCCTCGCCGTGTATCTCGATGGAGCCCGCGTCGCGGGCGGATTGTCGGAACTCAGGACCGCGGTCACGATGCGCGACATCCTGGCCATGGAAGCGTACCAGGACATCGCGTCGGCACCCATGGAGTGGCGCACCAACGACGCGTGTTCCGTGCTGGCGATCTGGACGAAGCGATGACATCATTCGATTGGAGTGAAAGACGTTCGTCGGATTTCTCTCAGCGAGGAGCCGTTCCGTGTCCATCAGGGTCCTGATCGCCTGCGGGCTGATCGTCGCCACCACCGCGTGCGCCGCGAAGGCGCCCGTCTCGGGGTCCAGGGACGAGGGCAGAACGACCGCCACGCGCAACCGAGACCTCATCAGCCAGGAGGAGCTGTCGGCGGACCCTGCGATGCGCGCGCAATCGGTGCTGGATGTGGTCCGAGCGCTGCGGCCACACTTTCTCAACGATCACGGTACCAGCAGCCTCGGAGCGGGCGGGATGTCGGACCCGGAGGCCGGCAAGGTCCACGCGTCGATCGACAATGGCAGGGTGGTCGGGCTGTCCGAACTTCGCAGCATGCACGCGAACGAGGTGCTCGAGATTCGTTACCTGAGTTCCGGTCAGGCGATGCAGAAGTTCGGGTCTACCGCGCGACAAGGTCCCGTCATCCTCGTGACGACGATGGTGAAGTGACGCGGCTGCGGTGACGAAAGCGGGGCACTCCACTGGAGTGCCCCGCTTTTGTCCTACCGTGCGGTGAGTCGAGCGACTACTTGTCCCACCAGACGCGGCTGAAGTAGCCGTCACCCTGACTGGCAATCGCGGCATCGAGCGACGCCTTGTTGACGGCCGCCTCGCCGGTGGGGTACAGGAAGCGACGTGGCACATTCGGCGTGTCGGCGTAGGCCTTGGGGCCCATCAGTACCGTGGCCGGGTTGCCGGTGCGACGCCACTCGCTCCAGGCTTCTCCGCCCTGCGTGTAGAGGGAGATCCACTTTTGCAGGCCGATCTGCCGCAGTCCCGCTGGTCCGGCGACGTACGCTACGCCCGGCCGCGCAAGGTAGGCCGCTGCATCGGCGTCCGAGCCCCCCCACTGGCGGATGGAGGCCGTGACACCAGCGGCATAGAAGCCCGCCGCCGCAGCGGCAGCCAGGCCACCGATGCCCCTGTTGGCCGCTTCGGCCTGGATGAACGCCACCTCGGCGTAGGTCAGGAGGTACGACGGCGTCTTCTTGCCCGCCGCCGTGCCGAAGGTGCCGTACACCGTGGCGCCCGGGTAGAAGATGGTGCCCGGGCGAGACGTGGTGTTGAAGAAGGGCGTGACCGTGAGGTTGTCCAGTCCGTTCTGCAGGCCAACGTACTTGGTCGGATCATTCTTCGTCGGCTGCGCGTAGACCATCACACGTGGATCGTTCAACACGATCATCGTGTCGAGCAGCGTCCTCGATACGCGATGATCGTCGCGTCCGGCGAAGTTGCCCGACCACGGATTGTCGAATACGCCGTCGCCCGGCCAGGGCAGCGCCGCAATGTCGGCATTGGACGACATGACGCCGCCCGGCGCCGCGAATGCGGCCGTCAACTCGGTGTTCGCCCTGGCCGGATCGGCCTTGGACATGCGCATCGCCAATCGAGCGCGTAGCGAGTTGGAGAACTTGAGCCACTTCGCCATGTCGCCCTTGAAGATCGGGTCGGCGCCACCGAGCCCGGCATCGGCAGACCCGGTCCGCATGGTCGCGGAGGCGTCGGTCAACGACTTGAGCAGTCCGGTGTAGATGCTCTGTTGCGAGTCGTACTTCGGCTTGGTGGGCCCGCCGACGACGTCGCCCTTCAGCGCTTCGCTATACGGGATGTCGCCGAAGGCGTCCGTCATGTTCTGGAAGCCCCAGGCCTGCATCACCCGTGCGGGGCCGGTGGTGTTCGGCGAACTCGCAGTGGTGCCGAGGTCGGCCACCTTTTCAAGATCCTCCAGCTCCGACGCATACGCGGCGAAGTAGGTGTCGCTCGTGGCTGGACGGAGATGACCACGATCCTCGTCGACGTACTGGACCTGCGCAATGTGCTGCGCCAGCAGCGAGGTCCCCGACAACGAGTTGCCGGCGAAGCGCCCGACCGTCGTCGCCACAGCGCGCGTGAACAGCGACGTTGCGGGGGCCGAGGTCGGATCGTTCGGGTTGGTGTTGAGCCCTGTCAGGTCAGTCTTGCACCCCGTCGACGCGAGCGCGCCGACGGTGAGCAGTGCGACCGAATATCGAGTGAATTGCATCCGTGTGGTCTCCCGGTGCGCGGTCACGGTGTGATCGTCAGGTTGAGGCCAATGGACTTCGTCGTGGGCAGGGAGCCCATCTCGAAGCCTTGACCGCCGTTGCCGGAGTTGGTGGCGTTTTCCGGATCGTAATTCGGGTAATCGGTCCACGTGAAAAGGTTGCGACCCACCACCGCCACGTTGAGCTGGGCCACCCGCATCCTCGAGGCGAGGCGTGACGGCACCTCCCAGCTCAGCCGCGTCTCACGCAGCTTCACGAAGCCCGAGTTGTAGATGTAGGGCTCCACCACCGGGTAGATGCTGTGGCGGTAATCCTCCGCCGTGACGACGGTGGTGTTCGGCGCGCCGGTCGCCTCGTCGATGCCCTTGACCACGAGGCCGGGCGTATCCCAATCGACTTCGCGACCTTCCAGCGAGCCCTCGAGCACGCCCGCGTAGGTACCCCACATGTTGCCGACGGAGAACGACTGTCCCCCGCGCCGCATGTCGACGAGCACGTTCAGCGCGACGCTCTTGTAACGCACCTCGTTCGACCAACCGCCGACCCAATCCGGGTTGACGTTGCCGAGCACCTTGTTGGCTGCCCGCTGCGGGAAACCACCGGAAAGGAGCAGCGCTCCCGTGGCGGAATCCCGCTTGAACGAGGGACCAAAGAGCGAGCCGTATGGCTGGCCGACGCGCGCCTGCAGGGCCGTGCTCCACGTCCCGCCCGGAATGGTGATGGCCGTGAGTCCCTCGGCCAGCTCGTCCACCCGGCTCCTGTTCCGGTTGTAGTTGATCGTCGTCGTCCAGTTCACGCCGTTCGCGCTGCGGATGGGCTTCGCGGTGATGCTCGCCTCGAAACCACGGTTGCTGATCTGGCCGGCGTTGATGACGGTCTGCGTGAATCCGGTGGCCGGAGCGATGGTGAGCGGGATGATCTGATCACGCGAGATCTTCGTGTAGTACGTCCCGTCGAACGTGATGCGGTCGTCGAGCACGGAGAGCTCGACCCCTCCCTCCGTCCCAGTCGTCTGCTCGGGCCGGAGAGCGGAATTGGCCGACCGATCGGCGAGGGTGTAGAGCGCTCCCCCCGCGAACTTCGCGGAGCTGCCCTGATAGAGCGTCCGCAGCTGATAGGGATCCGCATCGGAGCCGACACGCGCCCAGCTACCACGAAGCTTCAGGTACGTCAGCACGCCGTTGTTCGTCAGGCTCGGGAACAGATCCGAGACGATGAGTGACGAGCTGACCGACGGATAGAAGTACGACGCATTCTCCTTCGGCAGCGTGGATGACCAGTCGTTGCGGCCGGTGGCTTCCACCGTCCAGACGCGGTTCATGGTGACGACCGCCGAGCCGTACGCCGAATTGACCGCCGAGTGGAACTCGGCATTCGTGATCGTCGGCGCGATGCCGGCGTTGGAAAGGTTGTAGATGCCCGGGACGAGAATGCCCGAGGTGCCGAACGCGGACTGGACCTGATCGTTCCGACGACGGTTGCCGCCCATGTTGCCCGTCAAGTCGAAGCGACCGTACGTCTTCTTCGCCGTGAGGAGACCTTCGAAATTCGCCTCGCGGTTCCGGATCGTCGCGTTGGTGAACCCGCCGCTGAACGATGCGTCCGCCCGATCGATATTGCCGGCGGCGAATCGCTCTTCCCTTGTGAAGCGGTACGAATCATCTCCGCCGCGAACCGATCCGGTCAGCCACGGCGTGAAATCATATGCGGCCGACACCTGCCCGATGACCCGATCGCGCGAGTCGGGCGCCGGATTCTCGAACTGCTGCCAGTAGGGATTCCGGTGGTAGTTGTCGTTCCAGTTGAACAGCGAGCCGTCGGCGAATCCGTAGGGGCTGCCGGTGTTGTAGTACTGCGACTTGAGGGCGCCGAGATCCACCTGCCGGCCGAACCAGGTGAAGCTCATGAGCGGGTTGCCTTCGGTATACCCGTTCTCGGCGCGATTCAGTCCGCGATTCTGCGTGTAGTTGAGCGAGCCGGTGACGTTGAGCTTCTCCCTGATCGTCGCATTCGCCGACAGCGCGCCCGCCAGCTTGGCCAACGAGCTGTTCGGGACGATGCCGCGCGTGTTGTCCTTCGTGAGGGAGAGACGAACGCCGCCAGCCTCGAATGCCGACGAGACATTCACGTTGTTGGAGATCGAGGTGCCCGACCGGAAGTAATTGGACACGTTGTCCGGGTGCGCGACCCAGGGCTGGGCGAGGCCGGTGAACTGGTCGATCGGCCGGCCGTCCAGCATGGGACCCCATGATTCGTCGGCGCCGTCATTGACGCCGCCGCCCGCGCCGTCGAGATACTGGAACTCGCCGCCGAAACCCTGCCCGTACTTGTTCTGATAGCTCGGCAGCAGCGAGGGCGTGTCATACGTACCGCGGCTGGTGAGGCTGAACCTGGTGCCGCGGGCCTGATTGCGCCCGTTCTTCGTGGTGATGACGACCGCGCCGTTGGAGGCACGGGAGCCGTACAGCGCCGCAGCGTTGGGTCCCTTGAGGACGGTGATCGACGCGACGTCGTCCATGTTGAGATCCGAGATCGCGCTGCCGTAATCGCGCCCGCCGGCCGCCGAGGCGGTGGACAGATTGGAGTTGGCGATCGGTACGCCGTCGAGCACGAACAGCGGCTGATTGTTGCCGAGGATGGAACCGGCGCCGCGAATCACGATGCGGGTGGAGCCACCCATGTTGCCGCTCTGGCTGATCTGGAGCCCGGACACCTTGCCCGACATCGCGCTCACCACGTTGGTGGTCTGAGTGCGCGTCAGTTCGGCGCCGTTCACTTCCTGCTGCGACGAGCCGATGGTGGCCTTTTCGCGTTGCTGGCTGAGCGCCGTGGTCACGATCTCGGTCAGCTGGGTGGGTTGTGCGACGAGCGCGAAGTCGAGCGTCTGACGCGCGCCATTCAGCGTCACCGGCGACTTGACCATGCGATAGCCGATGAGGCGCGCGGTGACGGTCACCGTCCCTGTCCTGCCGCCCGGCACGGTGACGACGTAGCCGCCATCATTTCCCGTGAGCGTACCGAGCTGCGTTCCATCGATGTGCACCGTGGCGCCAACGATCGGAGCGCCGCTCCGTCCGACGACCTTGCCGGAGATGACCGTGGCGTTCTGGGCAGATGCGCTCCCCGTGACGCCGACGACGAGTGCCAGCACGACCGCTCCCGACAGCAACGAGCGATACCATCGTTGTGGCATGATCCAAACCTCTCTAAATGGATTGTGGGACGTGTACGGTGCGCGGAACGTGGCGGGCCGTACGGATGAGCGACGCGACATCGTCGGACGGCGCTCGCTCAGTCGAAATGAGGGGGCGGGTGGGCGGCCCCTCGGGCGATTCGAGCATGAGGTCTCAATATCTACCGACAGCCCACGGCGGCGTCAATGCGAAATTGTCGGAATCGGGAACAATTCGGAGCAACCGCCGCTTGAAAAAGGTTCTGCCGGGAAGGGTTGCACGCCGCATGCACAGCGCGCTCGGCAGTGGCATGGACACTCGTCGCGAACCTCACCGGCATACCGCGGCGGCCGAGCGGAAGTGCTGACCGTTGTGCTCGCTCGTGACCGGATCGCCGGGCCCTTCGTCGTCTGACGCGCGTGAGACGCGCTCACCCGATCGCGTGACGGCGCGTTCCGCGCACCGTGGCCCCCGTCACCCACCACTAGCTTACGCGTCATGGCCAAGGTTCAGCGCAAGGAAGAGATCCTGAAGTCCGAGCTGCCCGCCGCGCTGCCACTGATGGCGCTGCGGTCGACCATCGTGTATCCGCTGGGCACGATCGCGGTCCAGATGGGCGCACCGGAGAATCTCTCGCTCCTGCGCGCGTACGATGAACCGGGTCTGGTCGTGGCGCTCGTCGTCGCCGGCGGCGACCATGACGAACCGATCGACTCGCAGCGCTTCATCGGACGCGTCGGCGTCGCCGCTCGCGTGCACGAACGGATCAATCTTCCCGGCGACACGGTGCAGATCACCCTCCAGGGGCTGCGCCGCATCGTCATCGAAGACATCCAGCAGGACGAGCCCTATCCGGTGGCATCGATCCGCGCGGCACGCGAGACGCCGGCTGATCCCTCCGAGCTGGACGACCTGATCGCGCGCGTCATCTCGGCTGCGGAAACACTCGCGGAGCTGGTGGATCGGATCCCCGACGAAGTGCCCGCGATCCTGAAGATGAACATCTCGGATCCGGGCCGGTTCGCGGACCTGGCGGCCACCAACATGAACTTCCGCATCTCGGACAAGGACGAGGTGCTCCAGCGGCTCGATGTCGGTCAGCGCCTGCGCTTCATCCTCAATCGGCTCGAGCGCGAAGTGTCGCGCGCGCGCGTGATGGAGGACGTCAAGCGGCAGACGGAGATCAAGATCGAGCAGCACCAGCGCGAGTTCTACCTTCGTCAGCAGCTCCGGGCGATCCAGGCCGAGCTGGGTGAGGCAGATCCCGGCGAGAAGGAAGCCGTGGAGCTGCTGCGCAAGATCGACGAGGCGAAGCTGCCGGAGCGCGTCGGCCAGGAAGCTCGCCGTGAGACGGAGCGCCTGCGGCAGCTGTCACCCGCCTCGAGCGAGTACCAGGTGATTCGCACCTATCTCGACTGGATCCTCTCGCTCCCGTTCAACAAGCGATCGGGTGATGACGAGATCGCACTGACGAAGGTGGAGGAAGCGCTCGATACGCGACACTACGGGCTGAGTGAAGCGAAGGAGCGCATCATCGAGTTCCTCGCCGTGCGCAAGCTGCGCGGCGGCGATCCCCACGGCCCGATCCTCTGCTTCGTCGGGCCGCCGGGTACCGGAAAAACGTCGCTCGGCGAGGCGATCGCCACGTCGATCGGCCGCGAGTTCTATCGCATCTCCGTGGGCGGCGTGCGCGACGAAGCCGAGATCCGCGGCCACCGCCGCACCTACGTGGGCGCGATGCCGGGCCTGTTGATCCAGGCGATGCGCCGCGTGCAGGTGAAGGATCCCGTCCTGATGATCGACGAGATCGACAAGATGTCGGGCGGCGGCCCCTCCGGAGACCCGACCGCCGCCATGCTCGAGGTGCTTGACCCCAGCCAGAACGACGAGTTCGTGGATCACTACCTGAACCTGCCGTTCGACCTCTCGGGCGCGCTGTTCATCTGCACGGCGAACAACCTGTTCGACATCCCCGCTCCGTTGCGCGACCGGATGGAAGTCATCCGCATCGCCGGGTACACGGTGGAGGAGAAAGTCGAGATCGCGTGGCGTTACCTGTTGCCGCGCCTGCTCGAGGAGCACGGTATCAGCGAGACGGACATCCAGTTCACCGATGAGTCGCTGTCGTTCATCTCGAACCGGTACTCGCGCGAGGCGGGGCTCCGCAACTTCGAGCGCAACATCGCGGCGATCATGCGCAAGCGCGCGAGGCGAAAGGCGGAAGGCGAGGAGGGCGCGTGGGTGATCGACGCCGAGAAGGTGGAGGTGATCCTGGGCATTCCGCGCTATGCGGTGGAAGCGGCGGACATGGTGCCGGAGATCGGCGTCGTGACCGGCCTCGCGTGGACCGCGAACGGCGGCGACCTCATGGTGATCGAGGCCCTGCGCATGCCCGGCACGGGCCGGCTCACGGTCACCGGCCAGCTCGGCGACGTGATGCGGGAGAGTGTGGACGCCGCATTCTCGTACGTCCGCTCACGCGCCGCGAAGATCGGCATCCCGGACTCGGCCTTCAAGGAGTTCGACGTCCATGTCCACTTGCCGGCGGGCGCCATTCCCAAGGACGGGCCAAGCGCGGGCATCTCGCTCACGCTGGCGATAGCGAGCGCGCTGTCACAACGGCCAGTGCGACGCGACGTCGCGATGACGGGCGAAGTCACCCTGCGCGGCAAGGTGCTCGAGATTGGCGGCGTGAAGGAAAAAGTGCTGGCGGCGTACCGTGCGGGCCTGCGGCAGCTCATCATGCCGAAGGCGAACGAAAAGGATCTCCGCGACGTGCCGGAAGAAGTGAAAAAGCAGGTGGCGTTCTCCTTCGTCGCGACGATGGACGAGGTGCTGCGTCTCGCGCTCATGGAGCCGTCGGCGGGCGATGCACCGCCTGAGGAGCAACCGAGCGCGGCGCCGACACCGGACAGCTACGCGTCGGTGCCGGTGACGAACGAGCGCGACGCGCAGGCGGTAGCGGCGCTCAGCGCGCCGTGACCGTGATGGCGGCGGCGTCAACGACGCCGCCGCTCATTGATTCGGGCAGATCGCTGTAGACGATCAGCGTGCGTTCGCCCGCGGCGCGCGCGAGGATCCGCGTCGTTCGTCCCTTCGCCGAGAACGACGCGCCGGCCGGCACTCTCGCTTCACCGGCGCCGGTGCGTTTCGCCGTCGCGCGCGTGAGCATGTCGGAGAACTCGGCGGCCTCCAGCGCGGTGTCCCAGACCGACGCCCAGACGATGCCGCGTCCGCTCGCGCCAGTGAGCACCATGTACCGGTCTCCGTCCCACCCGGCACCGCCGCGCGCGGCATCCTGTTCGTCCTTCAGGTGCTGATACAGGAAGAGCCGGGTGCCGAACTCGCCGAGGCTGTTCTCGTACGTGCGCGTGGCGCCGCGTGGAGCGGGCAACGTGACGACACTGGGCTCGTCCGGCGGAGCGCCGAAGTACGCCGTGGTGTGCAGTACCTGTTCGGTGGATCTGGGCATGGCGGCGAGCGGGCTGGTCTTGCCCCGCTGCTCCTTGTACCGCTGCACGAAGTCGGCACCGCTCAGGTAGGGAAAGAGCAACGATTCCTGGATGATCATCGGTGCCGTGGCGAAGACGGGCATCGCGCTCTGATTCTCCCGGATCATCTCTCGAATCTTGTCACGGCCGCCCACGCGAAGGGCCACGTTGTCGGAACCGCCCAGCATGATGGAGAGCTGCTCGAACTGCGCCTGCCCCTCGATCACGGCCTGCGCCGCCGTAAGCCGGTCGTTGTCGGCCGTCGACTTCTGTATGGAGTCGAGATTCACGTACTGGTCCTGGAGCGCGTGCACCAGTTCGTGCGTCACGGTGATCGCCACCGTCTGCTCGTCCGCGCCCTCCACCACGTAGAGCACCTTCGTCGCGGGATCGTAGTAGCCGACGACCTGCTCGTTCAGGACCGCGAGCAGGAATTTGCGAAGGTCCATCGAATCGGGCAGCATGCCGAGCACCTTGTACGCCGTCTCTTCACCGACGAGCTCCTGCGTCGGCGTGTCCTCGTTGAACTTCTTCACGAGGAATTCCCGGACCTGCTCCCGGCTCCGCACCTGCAGCGTGGGCGCACGCTTGAAGGTCAGCCCGGTTGCCGACTCGATGCGGGGAATGGCGTCCGCGACCTCGCGCGCATACGGCCCGCCGCCGTCTGCTCCGCCGCGACATGCCGCGCCCATGCAGGCCGACAGCAGCAGGACGCCGCGTCGTGCGTGCACCGAACCGATCACTCTTCCCATTCCACCCTCCGTCCGGTCATGAGGCCCACGACACGCGCCACGTCGTGTCCGCGCACCACGATGCCCTCTTCCTGCAATCGGCGATCGATCTCGACGTCCAGCGCCGCGCGCTCGGCACGGGTGGCGGCGGGAGCGGCGGAGTCTCGCGGCTCCGCAGTCGAACCACTCGGCGCCGGCCGAACGAATGCCGCTTCGAGCTCGGCGCCCAGTCGCTCGAGCACGGCCAATCCATCGCGTGCCATGCGGTCGAACTGCGGGGGCTGCGGGGAGCGGGCCGAATCGTCCGCCGTCCTGGTACACTGCCGGTCCCATGCGCGACGCCGCGCGATGAGCGCCTCCACCGATGTCGAGAGTTCGGCGGTGGCCTGCGTGTGCGCGCACGCTTCGTCCAGCGCGTCGATGGATTTGTCTGGCCGGCGTCGCTCCGGCACCCAGATATCCGTGAGCTCGATGGCGGCTCGCACGGCAGCGTCGGTGATGACGGCGTTGTGATGCCGCGACAGCGATGGCACGCGCGTTCGCAGGATCTCCAGCGTCTCGGCCGGTGACAGTTCCCGGACCGCGATCTTCTGGAATCGCCGCTCGAGTGCGGGGTCGCCGAGAATCCAGCGCTCGTACTCCTCATCGGTGGTCGCGCCGAGCATGCGAAACTCCCCGCGCGCGAGCGCGGGCTTGAGCATGTTGGCGGCATCCATCGCCGATCCGCTCGTGGCACCCTGGCCAATCAGGTTGTGCATCTCGTCCACGAAGAGCAGCACGTCGCCAGCGGCGCTCGTCTCGGCAATGAGGGCGCGCAGCCGCTCCTCGTATTGACCGCGATACGTCGTGCCGGCAAGCAGCCCGACGGCGTCGAGCGACAGCAGTCGTAACTCGCGCATGGCGAGCGGCACCGTTCCCAGTACGATGCGAAGCGCCAGCCCTTCCGCGATTGCCGTCTTGCCAACGCCGGCCGGACCCACGAGCGCCGGATTGTTCTTGCCCTGTCGCAGCAGGATGTCGATCGTCCGCGCGATCTCCTCGTCTCGACACCGCACCGTTTCCAGCTTTCCAGCGCGCGCGTCCGCGGTGAGGTCACGCGTGAACCGCTCGAGCGCGGGCGTGGACGGGTGCGGTTCGTCGATCATCGGAGACGGCTGAGGACGGTGGACGGCCGAGGAGCGGCGCACACGATCGTGCCGTGGCCGCCTCCCAAGATACGGTCGCGCTCAGGTCAGGAGGAACAGCCGATCGATCAGTGCGTCGCCCCAGATGAGCATGATTGCAGCCGCCGGTGTGAGGAACACCCCGAACGGCACGAGCGGCAGCTCCACCGGCCCCCTCCCCAGCGCCAGCTCGGTCTGCGGCACCGAGCGTCCGCGTCGCACGAGTGCAATGGGATACACCACGGCCAGGAAGGCGATGGCCCCCAGCGCCGCGCCGAGAAACACGGTGACGACGGTGCGCGGCGGGCCGAGTGCCGCTCCGACGAAGGCCATGAGGGTCATGTCGCCCATCCCCATCGCCTCGCGCTTGAGCGCCACTTCGCCCAGCCATCCGACGATGGCGATGAGACCAGCGCCCGCACAGGCGCCGATCAGCGCATCGTACGGACTGGCGAACAGCAGCGTCTCGCCGATGAATGGCGCCGCCAGTGCGGTCGCGAGCGACCAGAGCAGGCCCGTGACGGTGAAGCCATCAGGAATGAGATAGTGATGCAGGTCGGTGAGTGCGACGCCGGTGAGCAGCGTGAGGAAGACGGCGACGCGCAACGCGGTGAAGCTGGGCCCCCATCGCGCGACGCACGCCGCCCACAGCACGCCCACCAGTAGCTCACCGAGTGGGTAGATGCCGGAGATCGGGAGCTGGCACGAGCGACAGCGAGCGCGCAGCACCACCCAGCTGATCACCGGCACATTCTCGAACCAGGCGAGCTGATGTCCACAGTTTGGGCAACGCGAGCGCGGGCGGACGACGCTCAGGTCCGCTGGCCAGCGGGAGATGCAGACATTGAGGAACGATCCGATACAGAGACCGACGACGAACGCGAACGCGGTCGCCAGGACTGAAGGAGTCACGTGCGAACCTGATAGAGAAGAATGCCGGTGGCGACGGCCACGTTGAGCGATTCCACGCTGGAACTGATCGGCAGCGATGCCAGTACGTCGACCCGGCTGCGTGCATCGGCCGAGAGGCCACCGCCTTCGTTGCCGACGGCGATGATGAGGCGGTCGGGGACGTCGAGCGCGTCGAGCGGGCGACCGCCAGCGTCGGCGCCCCACATCGTCACCGGAAGGCCACTCCGGAAGGCATCGAGCTCCGCCCACGTGCAGGCGAAGGCGGGTGTGTGAAAGCTCGCCCCCATCGTGCTGCGGACGACTTTCGCGTTCCAGAGATCGACCGTGCCGGGCATTGCCAGCACGGCGAGGGCGCCGAGGGCCGCCGCGGTGCGGACGATGGTGCCGACGTTGCCGGGATCCTGCACGCCGTCCAGGAGTACCATGCGCCAGCGGGACTCGAGCGGCAGTCGGTCGAGCGACCATGCGGGAATCTCCGCGACGGCGAGTACGCCCTGCGGTGATTCCGTCTCGGCGGCGCTCGCGAACTCGAGCGCCGAGACTTCGGCGAGCTCGTCGCCGCGCTGGCGCAGCGCGTGAAGCAGGGCTGCGCCCCGCGGGGCGTCGGCGAGCTGCGGGGCGACGAGCACCCCGCGGATCGTGACGGGAGACTTGAGCAGTTCCTCGACGGCCCGCACTCCTTCGGCGGCGAACAGCCCTTCGCGGCCGCGCGCTTTCCGCCGTCTGAGATCGCGTGCTAAGGTAAGAAGCTTCAAGACTTTATGGATGACGCGAAGAGGAATGGGTCTTGCGAATGGACCGGTCGACCGCTTCCACCACGAGAGAGAGCCATGAGACGAATGATGGCCGGCATCGCGCTGGCGATAAGCATGACGGCGTGCGGAGTGTCGACGCAACAGGAAGTCGAGATGGGCCAGCAGTACGCGGTCCAGATCAATCAGCAGTTGCCGATTGTCCAGGATCCCGAGCTCAACCGGTACATCAATGTGCTGGGCGACTCCATCGCGCGGCTCACGAGCCGGCAGGACCTTCCGGAGTGGCGATTCTACATCGTCGACAGCAAGGAAGTGAATGCGTTCGCCGTACCGGGCGGGTTCATCTACGTGAACCGCGGCCTGATCGAGCGTACGCAGCGGATGGATCAGCTGGCAGGCGTCCTCGGTCACGAGATCGGGCACGTCGTGCGGCGTCATTCCATCAAGCAGATGCAGCAACAGCAGGGCGCCAACATCGGCGTCACGCTGGCGTGCGTGCTCACGAGCGTGTGCAACAACCAGGCGGGCCAGGCGGCCATCCAGGTGGGGGGCACGGCGTTGTTCGCGAAGTTCAGCCGCGGCGACGAGAACGAGGCGGATGAGGAAGGCATCAAGAACGTGATCCGGGCGGGGATCAGCCCCAATGGAATTCCGGAGATGTTCCAGATCCTCATCAATGAGCGGAACTCCAATCCATCGGGCGTCGCGAGCTGGTTCGCCACGCATCCGCTCGAGGAGGATCGCATTGCCGCCACGCGGCAGATGATCGGTAAGTACGATCCGGCGATCCTCCGCTCGCTGGCGACCGATTCGAGGAACTTCCAGTCGTTCAAGTCGCGCCTGCGGTCGCTGCCGCCCTCTCCGACGCCGCGTCGCTAGGCGCGATGTGAGCTGAGGACGCGGTAAAAAGCGGGGCGCGCCGGACTGGGATCCGGTGCGCCCCGCTTCACGTGTCCGTGACCCGGTCGTGACGTGGCGTGACCGATCCGTTGCGGCGTCGTATCCGGACCGATGCGATCGAGCAGGAGCTTACACGAGTCGCTGGGCCTCCCGGCCCATGCGTCATCCCTTCTCGATTCGGGAGACTCGCGAATGTTCTCATCGGTCATGCTGCGACGCCTCGTCGCATTGTTCGTCCTGGTCGTTGCCGCACCGCTCGGAGCGCAGACCGGCGTCGTATCCTCCGGCCGCATCGTCGGTCGGGTCGTCGATGGTGTCACTGGGCAGGGTATTCCGGACGTCGGCGTGCGCGTCGACGGCGGAGCGCTGGGAGGAGTATCAGGGGCCGATGGACGGTTCATGATCGCGAATGTGGAGCCGGGCGCCGTGACACTCGTCGCCCGCCGGCTCGGCTATCAGGTGAAGTCGATCACCGGCGTGCTCGTGACCGCGGGCCGGCCGACGGAGCAGAACATCGCCCTCACGGCCGCGACTCGGCAGCTCGAGACGCAGGTCGTCACCGCCAGTGCCGAGCGCGGCACGGTTGCGGATGCGCTGGACGCGCAACGCAACGCGCCGGGCATCGTGAGCTCGGTGACGTCGGAACAGATCGCGAAGAGTCCCGACTCGGATGCCGCGCAGGCCGTGCAGCGCGTGAGTGGCGTGACCGTGCAGGATGGCAAGTACGTATTCGTGCGCGGGCTCGGTGAGCGGTACACGACGACGTCGCTGAACGGCGCGCGCATTCCGAGTCCCGAACCGGAGCGAAAGGTCGTTCCGCTCGACCTCTTCCCGTCCGGCGTCATCCAGTCGATCACGACCTCCAAGACGTTCACGCCCGATCAGCCGGGCGATTTCAGCGGCGCACAGGTGGACATCAGGACGCGCGAGTTTCCCGCGCAGCGGCAGGCCGTGTTCTCCATGACGAGTGGCGTGAATCCGAGCGCGGTGGGTTCGGCACTGCCGGCCCCGCCGACGTCGGGATCCGAGTGGATCGCGTTCGCCGGCTCGGGACGCGACGTGCCGGCGGCCGTCCAGTCGGCGGGCAATTTC
Source organism: Gemmatimonadaceae bacterium (assembly GCA_031362845.1). GTDB lineage: Bacteria > Gemmatimonadota > Gemmatimonadetes > Gemmatimonadales > Gemmatimonadaceae > AG11. The sequence continues at coordinate 28,891 of JANLTI010000025.1, forward strand.
ACCAGCACGCCATCGCAGGAGCAGTTCAACGAGATGGTGCGGTCGTTCCGGAATGTCTGGACGCCACTCCGTGGCTCGAGCACGCCCAACGGCTCCTTCTCCGCATCGCTCGGCGGCAATGACCCGCTGCTCTTCGGCCGGACGCTTGGCTATCTCGGCTCACTCACCTACTCGCGCGGGCAGGAGGCACGGGCGGACGAGGTGCGCGCGAACGTGCTGCCGGCGTCGGTTGCCGGCACGGTGGATGAGGTCGATCGCTTCGTGGGAAGCACGGGGAGGTCGAGCGTCCTCGCCGGTGGACTGCTGAATCTGAGCACGATGCTCGGCGATCACTCGCGCCTGATGCTGAACAATTCGTACAATCGCAGCAGCGACAACGAGGCTCGCCGTGAAATCGGGAACAGCGAGCAGTTCGGCACGCAGTTCCGGATCGATCGGTTGCGCTACGTCGAGCGCTCCGTGCGCTCCAGCCAGGTGGGTGGTGAGCACGACTTCGGACGCCAGCATGCCGACTGGGCCGGTACGGCCTCCGCAGTGAGCAGACGGGAGCCGGATCGCTCGGAGATCGTGTACAGCATTGACGCCGACGGCACGCCCCGTTGGTTCGGTACGAGCAACGAGGGCGCGATCAGGACCTTCGGTGACCTCACCGAGTCGAGCGCCGAGGGCCGTCTGAACTATCGACTCGCCTTCGCGGACGGACCGGGTGCGGCGATCATCAAGACCGGACTGCTGTATCGCAGCACCGATCGGACGGCCGAGAATCGCGCGTACAGCATCACGGCGAACGGACTCTCGAGCACCGAGCGATCGATGTCGCCGGAACAGATCTTCGGTGGGGCGGCGTCGGCAGCGGGGAGCAGCATCTTCCGCATCTCGCCCGTCGTGCAGGGTGGGTCGTACAGTGCACGCGACCGGCTGGCGGCGGGATACCTGATGGGCGAAGTCAATCTCGGCGAGCGCATCCGCCTGATCACGGGCGCGCGCGTGGAGCGGTCACGCGTGGATCTCACCGCGCAGTCGACGCTGGGCAACCCGGTGACCGTCGCCCCGCAATACACCGATGTGCTGCCGAGTGCCGCGGTGAACGTGAAGCTCACGGAGACGCAGGCGCTTCGTCTGTCCGCCTCGCAGACGCTCTCGCGCCCGGAGTATCGGGAGCTGGCCCCAGTGACGTTCCGCGAGGTACTCGGTGGCGACAACGTGCAGGGCAACGATAGCCTGCGACGCTCGCTGATCCAGAACGCCGACGTGCGCTGGGAGTGGTATCCGGACCAGGGCGAGGTGCTCAGCGTGGGTGTCTTCGCCAAGCGGTTCACCGATCCGATCGAGCGCGTGTATACGCCGACGTCAGGCACGCGACTGGTCACGTTCGAGAATTCGCCGACCGGCAGCAACCTCGGTCTGGAGCTGGAGGCGAGGAAGGGATTGGGCTTCATGAGCGAGCGATTGAGCTCGTTCACGCTCTCGACCAATGCCACGGTGATGCGCAGCGCCATTCGCGTCACGCGCGCCGATGGCGTCACGGTGCGCGACCGGCCCATGGTCGGTCAGGCTCCGTACGTGGTGAACGCCGGCCTGACGTATCAGCGCGACGAACGAGGGTTGAGCGCGACCGTGCTCTTCAACACGGTGGGTGAGCGGATCTACGGCGCATCCGAAGCAGACCTGCCCGACGTGTACGAGCAGTCGCGCCGGGTGCTCGACTTCTCGCTCCGCATTCCGGTGCTGGGCGGCCTCGCAGCACGTCTGGACATGAAGAACCTGCTCGACTCGCCGTACGAGATCATGCAGGGATCGGTCGTGCGCGAGCGGTACAGCGCCGGACGCATCTTCCAGGCGGGCGTGACCTGGCGCTAGTCGGTCGTGACACGTGACGGGACGGTTACACGGGCGAAACAGGTCCGCGACACCGTCCCGTTTTTTTTCAGGTCGTAGGTCCCGTACCATCGCGAACGACAGATCATCGACCTCCATCACCGAGGCTGCAGCATGCATTTCCGCGTCCGTACCTTCGCGCTTGCCGCGATTCTCGCTGCCGCCGGGGCGTGCAGTGAGTCCACCACCGAACCCACACCGCTCGCGGCACCGGCGTCCGTCACCGTGACCTCGGTGTCGTCCACGTCGGCGCGCGTGTCATACGCGGCCGTTCCCACCGCCACGAGTTACACGATCGAGCGCGCTCCCGGCGCGACGGGTGGCGCCTTTGCCCCCGTTGGTACCTCAACGACGACGTCATTCGACGACGTCGGGCTGGCGATCGGTGCCACGTATCAGTACCGCGTGTTCGCGAGTGGTGGCGGGAAGACCAGCGGCGCGAGCGCCGTGGTCACCGGCGGCGGCAACGCCGTCGGCTCATCGGCCAGGACGATCTCGGCCGACATCACGACCAACCGCACGCTGTACGCGGACACGGTCTACACCTTGAGCGGCTTCATTCACGTGGCCAACGGGGCGACGCTGACCATCCAGCCGGGCACGCGAATCGTGGGCGACTACGACAAGCTCGGATCATCGCTGTTCATCATGCGTGGCGCAAAGATCCAGGCGGTCGGCACGGCGGCGCTCCCTATCGTGTTCACGTCCAACCGTGCAGCCGGCCAGCGGCAGCCGGGCGACTGGGGCGGCTTGATCATCATCGGCAACGCGGTGATCAACCGGACGGGTACCACGCTCATCGAAGGCACGGGCACCGATGCGTCCAACCCGCAGATCGACTACGCGGGTGGCACCAACGACGCCGACGACAGCGGTGAGCTGCGCTACGTCCGCGTCGAGTACGCCGGCTTCGCGCCGAACGATGGCAACGAGTTGAACAGCTTCACGCTCGCCGCGCTCGGCAGTGCGACGAAGTTGAGCTACCTCCAGTCGCTCAACGGCCTGGACGACTCGTTCGAATTCTTCGGAGGCAAGGCGGACGTCAGCTATCTCGTCTCGTACGAGTCGGGCGACGACCACTTCGACATGTCGGAAGGCTACCAGGGCCGCATGCAGTACCTCATCGCCTACCAGTCGCGAGTACTCGTCCCGCGCACCGGCGCCGGCAAAGTCTCAGGGGATCCGCAGGGCATCGAGAACGACGGTTGCCAGGGCGCGAACTGCTCGAACGGCCAGCTCTCGCAGCCGTACACGCTGCCGCTGGTCGCGAACTTCACCCTCGTGGGCACGGGTGCGGGCACGGCAGTGGACGCGACGGCGGGCGGCATCGGGATGATGCTCCGTCGCGGCACGGGCGGCTACTACGCGAACGGCGTGCTGTCCCGCTGGCCGCGCGCCGGCATCAGCCTGCGTGATGCGAACACGAATGCGCGAATCACGGCGGGCGACCTGCTGCTGAAGAACATCCTGCTCACCGACACGCCGACGCTGTTCCAGGCGACGGCGGGCAGCAATGTGCAGTTCACGGTGGATCCGGCGGCGAACGGGATCGAGAGTTCGTCGGCGACTTCGGCGAGCGTCTTCACGCTGCTGCCCACCGCGCCGGCAGCTGTGGCGGAGTTCGACTGGAGCCTGAGCGCCGGTTCACCGGCCCGCGCAGGTGGAACGGGTGCCTTCACCGGGGCGATCGCGACGAAGGGTGGCACGGTCGTCACCGGCACCGCGTATCGCGGCGCCGCCGATCCTGCCGCGGCCACGAAGTGGTGGGCCGGCTGGACCAACTACACACGCAACTGAGCCGGGGCAGCGGCGAACGAGGGGCCGGCGCGGCGCGCCGGCCCCTCGTTCGTCCAGACCAGCAATGAAACTCCTTCGTCTCGGCATCATCGGTCTGACGCTGGCCTGCACCTTTCCCGGCGACGCGTCCGATCGCTCGACGCCGCCGCAAGCGACGGCCGCTCCGGCGCGCACCATCATCGACAGCATCCTGCCGCCCGCCGAGGAGATGCGGCGCTTTCGAGTGAACGGCGGCCCTGTGCGAACGAAGCTCACGGGCGGCGCGGCATCACGCGATGCGCTCGCACGCGAGTTCGTGCAGGCGCTCGCCGAGCGCGACACGGTGATGATCCGCTCGCTCGTCATCGATCACATCGAGTTCGCCGATCTCTACTACCCCGCCAGCCGGTATGCGCGCCCGCCCTTCCGCACGCCGGTGGGACTGATCTGGACCCAGATCCAGCTCAACAGCGAGAAGGGAATTACCCGTGCGCTCGACCGGCTGGGCGGACAGCGACTGCGATTCGTCGGCGTGACCTGTGCGTCACCGCCCGAGTCGGTCGGCCCCGCGCGTATCCACAGCCGATGCTCGACCCGCTACGTCGAACCCGGGGGAGACACGGTGTCGCGTCGCCTGTTCGGCGCCATCGTGCAGCTCGACGGGCGGTCGAAGTTCCTGTCCTACTCGAACGACATGTAGGACACGGTCACGCGAGTCGCTCCACGAACCGCTCGACGAGCGACTCGAAGCGCGCCGCGACGCGGGTCGTCGTCTCCAGTACCTCCGCGTGCGACAGCGGATGCGGCGAGATGCCGGACGCGAGGTTGGTGATGCAGCTGACACCGGCCACACGCATCGCCAGCGCTCGCGCGACGATCACCTCCGGAACGGTGGACATCCCGACGGCGTCCGCACCGAGTGTGGCCAGCATGCGTACTTCGGATGGCGTCTCGTACGTTGGTCCAAGCAGTCCACCGTACACGCCCTCCTGGAGCGGGATTCCCAACGCGAGGGCGTGAGCGCGCAGTTCCGTCGCATAGGCAGCGTCGTAGGGCTCGCTCATGTCGGGAAATCGTTCGTCGCCTGGTTCGAGCGGCCCGATGAGTGGATTGCGGCCAGTCAGGTTGAGATGATCCCGGATGAGCATCAGGTCACCCGCCCGAAAGGTGCGACGGATGCCGCCAGCAGCGTTGGACACGAAGAGCGTATTCGCGCCGAGCGCGTGGAGCACGCGAACCGCGAATCCGGCGAGCGCCGCGTCGTGTCCCTCGTACATGTGGAACCGTCCGGCGAGCGCGATGATCGGGCGACCGGCGAGCGTCCCGGCGATCAACTGCCCGGCGTGCCCGACGACGGTGACCGTCGGGAAACCCGGGACCTCGGCGAACGGCACGACGACGGCGCCGGCGATGCGCTGCGCCAGGCCGCCCAGGCCGGAGCCGAGCACGATGCCGGCGACCGGTGGCTCCGCACCGATGCGCTGGTGAACGGCGGCGGCGGCCACGCGTGCGGCCGCGGCACCGTAGGGGGACGGCGTCGTCACGGCACCGCCGAGCGCAGCGCTGCGATCTCCGCCTGTGCGCTGGCGACCAGCTGCTGCCGCTGATCGTACGGAAGGAAGCAGCTCTCGAATCCGTTCAGCGCGACGCGCGCCAGTTCATCGAAGCTGAAGTGGAGCGATTGCGCGGCGTGCACGTATTCGTCCGTGAGCGTCACACCGCTCATCAGGCGGTTGTCGGTGTTCAACACCACGTTGAGTCCACGATCGAAGTACTCGCGGAATGGATGCAGGGCATACGAGTGTGCGACGCGGGTCTGGACGTTGCTCGTGAGACAGATCTCGAGCGCGATCCGGTGATCGTTGCAGTAGTCGGTGAGCGACGAGTCCTCGATGAGCCTCGTGGCATGTCCGAGTCGATGTGCACCGCAGACGTGCACCGCTTGCCGGACGGAATCCGGCCCGTCGCCCTCGCCGGCGTGACAGGTGCACGCGAGGTCGTGGTTGCGCGCGTAGGCGAACGCATGCGCATGCGCGCGGGCGGGATGGCCGAGCTCCCCCCCCGCCAGGTCGAAGCCGACCACGCCCTTGTGCTTGTACGCCACGGCGAGTTCGGCGAGCTCCTGTGAGACGCCGGGCGACATGCTCCGGATGGCCGTGATGATGACACGGCCGATCACCCCATGCTCCCGCTCGGCGCGCGCCAGTCCTCGCAGGGGCGCTTCCACCGCCTGCTCCAGCGACAGGCCTTCACGGACGTTGAGCACCGGCGCGTATCGCACCTCCAGATATCGCACGCCATCACGTGCGGCATCTTCCGCGAGCTCGAACGACACGCGCTCGAGCGACGCTTCCGACTGCATGACCGACAGCGTGACGGCGAACCGTTCGAGGTACTCCTCGAGATTGTGCGCGTCGCTGGCCGTCATGTACTCGCGCAGGGCGTCAGCGTCGGGCGCCGGCATCGTCGCTCCCTTCTCTCGCGCCAGCTCGAGCATCGTCTCGGGCCGGAGCGACCCGTCGAGGTGGCAGTGGAGCTCGGCCTTGGGCAGACGCCGCAACGTCTCGCGCAGGCACTCGGCGTCAGTCATCGCGCTCCTGCCGTGACGACGAAACGCGCATCGGTGGGCGCGCGAACGGGCTGGGGCCGCGCGCGCAGGTACGTCGCGAGCGCATCGAGGTCCACGATGGGCAGTACCTCGGTCCGTCGCGCCGCCGTCGAGAGCCCGAGACCGTCACCACCGGTGGCCAGAAAATCGTTCAGCACCAGGGTGTATTCGCCGTCGGCCCGAAGATCGGCGCCGGTGGAGAGGCGGACACGACGGACTCGCGAGCCCGCGGCCGCCGTGGAATCGTAGCTCACGACGACACCACTGACGTGCACGTTGAGCCGCCCGTCGACGAGGCGCTCCAGGTAGCGGCGCAGCGCTGTGCCGGACACCGTCAGCCGGTACAGCGTGTTCGCGAACGGCTGCACCTCGAACAGCGCTCCATACGTCGCCACACCACTTCGCAGTCCGGCACGAATGCCACCGTTGTTCATGACGGCGACATCGCCGCCGCCCGCGGCGCGCATGGCGTCGGCGATGAGATTGCCGAGCGGGTACTGTGTGCCCTCGCGTACCAGGTCGTCGGCGATCGTCGCGACGCGACGGTCGACGAGGGGAGCGACCCTGGCCACTGCACGCTGCACGAGCGCCGAGACGGCGGGATCGGCCGTCAGGGTATCGGGCAGGACGTCGCGCACCTGCGGCCGGCTGCCATCAGGTCCGAGGTCGACGACGCCGAATGCGGTGCCGCTGGACCGCGACTGGACGATGGGGATGCCGTTGACGATCGTGCTGACGAGCGAGTGCGTGTGTCCGCTGACGATGGCATCCACGGGCTCGCGAAGGCGGCGCGCGAGGTCGACGACCAGGCCTCGGCAGTTGGCCACGCCGTCGCGATCGCAGAAGGCCCCTTCGTGTGCGACGACGACAACGTAGTCGGCTCCGCGCGCTCGCAGGCGGCGCGCCAGGCTGTCGACGACCGGCACCGGGTCGACGAAGCGCAGGTCCGCGACGTTCGACGCGCGGGTCGTCGTGGGCGTCAGCGTGGTCGCGACGCCGACCACTCCGATCTTGAGCGCACCGCGCGTGATGAGGGTGTCGTCCCGGATCCATGGAACGTCACGGCCGTCCGCGTAGCGGACGTTGGCGGCGAGCAGCGCATACTTCGCCTCGCGCATGCGTGCGCGCAGGGTGTCCTGCCCCCAGTCGAACTCGTGATTGCCGACGGCGGCCGCTGCGTAGCCCATCACATTGAACAGCTCCACGACCGGACGGCCGAACGCGAGATTCGACGCGGGCGTCCCCTGGAACTGGTCACCCCCGTCGAGCAGCAGCGTCTCGCACGCGGGAGACACGCAGCCGGCGCGCGCGCGCGCGATGCCGGCGGCCAGATGCGCCGCGCCGCCACGCAACCGCCCGGTCGCATCGGGGCGCGGCTCCAGCGCGCCGTGGAAATCGTTCGTCGCAATGAGGCGCAGGCGCGGGGCCGGGCGAGTCACGCGTACGTTCGACACGCCGCCGGACATCTCGATGGAGGGAGTGGCGGCCGGCTGGGGCGAGCGGGCGCCCATGCCCGGCTGATCACCGCGACGAAGCTGACGGTACAGGTCACCCACTGCGCTCGCCGGCTCGATGCGCCAGTTGCGCGTGAAGTAGTTCCACGGGTTGATCGTGCCGCGCCGACGCACTTCATCCACGAGGAGCTGTCGAATTTCCTCCTGCTTGTCGTAGACGACCGGCGCACCAGCGAGCATGGAAAATCCACCACCACCTGACTGCCGGTAGTTATTCAGCGCGAGCGTGAAACTGTCGGTGGGAGCCACCGCGCGACCCTTGAAGTCGAGCCGCGTGACGCGCTGCCCGATGGGACGCGCCACGTCCAGCGTGTAATCGGCGCCCGCGACGATGTCGAAGTTGTAGCCCGGCACCTCAGGGTCCACGCCGATGGCTCCGTCGGCACCCAACCGGTAGTAACGCGCACTGTGCTCCAGGTACGCTCGCAGCTGACGACCGCTGATGCGAACGGCACGGAGCGTGTTGTCGTACGGATACAGCGCCTGCATCCGTGCCGCGGTAATGGTGCCCGAGTCGATGGATGCGTCGAGCGAGAACGCGGCCGTCGACGCGAGATCGGCACCCGCCGCCTTGCGCTGGGTCTCGAGAATGAAGTCGATGAGTGGCGTATCCACGACGCGGGCCGAATCGGCACGCCAGGCGACGGATGTCTGCCCGATGGGCGTGGTGATCCAGGCGATCGTGGCCCGGTGCGCCGCATCGGTGACGGCCAGCACGGCAGGCTGCTCGGCGTGCCCCGCTGCCTGCACGAGCGACGAGTACTTGCCCGCGACGCGCCAGCCACTCGCGTCGCGCACGAGAGCCAGATGCGCGACGGCGACACTGCCCGCCCAATTGCGCGGCTGCATGAGCAGCACGCCGTTGATCGTCGTGTCGGCCACCTCACGGTGCGAGTGCCCGTAGAGGATCAGGTCGATTCCCGGTACCTCATGCGCGACGCGCGCGGTGACATTCTCGCTCGGCACGCCGGTGGACAGGGTGTCGTAGCTGGAGGGCCCGTCGAGGCCGGAGTGGATGGTCACCAGCACGATGGTCGCGCCGGCGGCGCGTACGTCGGCAACCGCAGCCGTGATCTCGGGGATGACGTCCTTCACCACGATGCGGCCGGTGAGGTTGTCCCGATCCCAGACCATGGCACCCGGCGTGGTGGCGCCCACGATGCCGATGCGCGCGTCGCCACGCTGCACCAGGGTCCACGCGGTGAATGCCGGCTGGCCATCGGGCCGCAGCGCGTTCGCCGCCATGAAGGGAAATCGCGACTGGCTGATCGCGCGCTGGAGGAGCGGCAATCCATAGTTGAACTCGTGGTTGCCGATCGCCGCACCGTCGTACCGCATCGCGTTCATCGCGCTCACCACCGGATGCGGCGCGTCGGCGGGCGCGACCTTTGCCGCCACGTACGTGAGGGCGTTGCCCTGCAGCAGGTCACCCGCGTCGAGGAGAATGACGCGACCGGGCGCCGCGCGCCGTAGCGAGTCGACGATGGTGGCGGCACGCGAGAGTCCGCGCGCCGGATCCGGCGCGTTGGTTTCGTAGTTCCAGCCGCGCAAACGGCCGTGTACGTCCGTGGTGCCGGCGACGACGAGATCGAACGTGTCGCCGCGCGAGCCAGCCCCGCCCGCGCCAACGGTGGCGCAGCCACCGGTGAGCGAGAGGACGAGCAGCATGAGGTGAAGATTCTGGTTCCGCATGGGAAAAACCTAGCGGACCACCACTGGCCCGGCGAGCGCCGCGGCGGTTGACGCCTCCTCCCGCGCTGCTCACACTTGAGCGAGTGAACACGCCGCGCCCGAGTGCCTCCGCCCGATACAGGACCGTGACAGCGATCCCACTACAGTCCGCTCGCGGCGACCGTCACTTTTCGTGCAGTCGCGGGCGACGACCGATCTGTCGGCGCGCATGACACCGCTGATCATCGGAATTGCCGGCGGCTCCGGATCGGGCAAGAGCACAGTGGCGCGAAACGTCGCCGCGGCACTGGGCGACGTCTCGGTCGCCTTCATCGACATGGATGCGTATTACCTCGACCACGGGCATCTCCCGCTCGAGGATCGCAAGCGGGTCAACTGGGATCACCCGAATGCCTTCGACTGGGAGCACCTGGTCCGACACCTCGGCGCGTTGGCCAGCGGCGAGGCGATCGACAAGCCGGTCTACGACTTCGTCGTGCACGCTCGCGCCGCGACCTGCGTGCGCATCCCGCCTGCCGATGTCGTGGTGATCGATGGCATCCTCCTCTTCACCGACGCCAGGGTGAGAGATCTCTGTGACATCAAGGTGTTCGTCGATGCCGACGCCGACGTCCGGCTCATCCGTCGCATCCGTCGCGACATGGCCAAGCGAGGCCGCCCACTGGCCGAGATCGTCGAGCAGTACCTGGCGACCGTGCAGCCCATGCACCTCGAGTTCGTCGAACCGAGCAAGCGCTATGCGGACGTGATCGTGCCGCGTGGCGGGCACAATCCGGTCGCGATCGAGATGATCGTGGCGAAGATTGCGCGCAGCGTGCAGGGGGCACGGCCATGACCGGCCCGGCGCCGGCCAGCGGCGAGCGTGTCCTCGTGGTTGACGACGAGGCGGACATCGTCGCCCTGGTGGCGTACCACCTGGCCAAGAGTGGCTACCGGGTGTCCACGGCTGCATCGGGCTCCGACGCGCTGGACGCCGCACGGCGCGAGCGGCCCGCGCTCGTGGTGCTCGATCTCATGCTGCCGGGCCTCTCCGGCTATGACGTGCTCGAACAGCTGCGCGCCGGCGAGGGAACGCGCGACATCGCCGTCCTCATGCTCACCGCGCGCCGTGAGGAGCAGGATCGCATTCGCGGACTCTCGCTCGGCGCGGACGATTACCTCACGAAGCCGTTCAGCCCACAGGAGCTGGTCCTGCGCGTCGCCGCGATTCTCCGGCGGGTCGGCGCCGGCGCGACCAACGCCACGGACAAGCTGGTCGTGGGCCCGCTCGAGATCGATACGGCGGCGCATGTGGTGCGCGTGAGCGGCCTCCCGGTGGAGCTCACCCCGACCGAGTTCAAGCTGCTCCTCACCCTTGCCGAGCGACGCGGCCGCGTGCAGGCGCGCGCGCATCTGCTGCAGACCGTGTGGGATGCCGCACCCGATATCCAGACGCGGACGGTCGACATGCACGTCCAGCGCCTGCGCGCCAAGCTCGGAATCGCCGGCGATCTCGTCGAGACCGTGCGCGGCTTCGGATACCGCCTCCGCGCCCCGCAGTCACGCGTCACGTGACACTCGCTCGCCGACTCGTCCTCGGCTCGCTCGTTGTCGTCACGACCCTGGTCATTGCCGTCGTCCTCATCGCGGGAGGACGGCTGCGCGATCGACTCGTGGCCGAGAAGTTCGATGAGATGGGGCGCGCGGCGCGCGTCGCGGGCATCGGCTGGACTGGTGGCGTCAACGCGGACTCGCTCGCTGCCGCGGCGGGTGCGGCACTCGGCTACGGCGTCACGCTCATCGATACGAGCGGACGCGTGATGGGCGACTCGGAGATCGGCGCGGAAGCGCGGCAACGCCTCGACGAGCAGTCGACTCGCGCGGAGGTCATCGCGGCAAGGGCGACGGGGCTGGGAACGGCGCGCGGGCGAGGAACGCCGTCCGGTGCCGAAGAGCTCTACGCCGCCGTGCGACATCCCATGGGGGTGGTACGGATCTCGATGGCCACCACGCCGCTCGAGTCCGTAGTGAGTGGCGCCCAACGCGATGTCCTCGTGAGCGGAGTCGTGGCGCTGGTGGGCGTGTTGGTGCTGTCGACGATCTTCGCGCGCAGCATCTCGCAGCCGGTGGTGGAGCTTCGCGATGTCGCCCGCGCCATCGCGAGCGGCGACTTGAGCCGCCGCCCCGCGCTCTCCGCGCCCGGCGAGGTGGGCGACCTCGCGACCGCCGTGCATCGCATGACGGAACAGCTCGCGACGCGTCTCGAGGCGCTCGAGTCCGACGACCAGCTCATGACCGCGGTGCTCGAGTCGCTGGAGGAAGGCGTGCTGGCAATCGACGAGCGCGGCATGGTGGTGCGCATCAACCAGCGCGCGCGCATGCTGCTCAATGCATCCGCGCCGCTCCCCTTTCCGCGCGAGCTCCTGCCGCGTGACCCCGCGCTACGCGCGGCGGTGGAGCATGCGATGTCGGGTCGCACCACGCCACCGGAGGAGATCGCCCTGCACGATCGCACGGTCGCCGTCGCGTCGCGCCCGTTGTCCCAGACGGGCGCCGTCGTGACGGTGCTCGACCTCACCGTGCTGCGAAAGCTGGAGACCATCCGCCGGGACTTCGTGGCCAATGTGAGCCACGAGCTGAAGACCCCGCTCACCGCGGTGAGCGGATTCGCGGAAACCCTGCTGGACGAGAATATCCCGAGCGATCAGCGCCGCCGGTTCGTGGAGACGATTCGCGACAACGCCTGGCGCATGCAGCGCATCGTCGACGACCTGCTCGACCTCTCGCGCATCGAGAGCGGCGGCTGGCGCCCCAACGTCGGCAACGTGGATGTGGCGGCCAGCGTGCGCGACGTGTTCGCCGCCGTGCGTGCGGCCGCCGATGCGAAGGGCCTCAGCCTCGTCGCCGACGTGCCTCCGGGTGCCGCCGTCGTGCAGGCGGACCCGACGGCCTTTCGCCAGGTCGTGAGTAACCTCGTGGAGAACGCCGTGCGCTACACGCACGACGGCGCCGTGACGCTCCGGACGCGGCTCGGCGACGCGGGAGTGTGGGTGGACGTGCGGGATACCGGAGTCGGCATCGCGCCCGAGCACGTGCCGCGCATCTTCGAGCGGTTCTATCGTGTGGACTCCGGACGCTCCCGCGAGCAGGGGGGAACGGGTCTCGGCCTCGCGATCGTGCGCCATCTCGTGGACGCGCACGGCGGGCGCGTGGAGGCCGCGAGCCTGCTGGGACGTGGCACCACGATCAGTGTGCTCTTCCCGGCCGTGCCGTCGGCCTGAGCGCGTTCGCGTTACCGATCGTGGCCGAGACGTGGGCGGTCCGTTTCGATTGCGCGCGTGCCCGTACGGTGTGCCGGCCTCAGTCCGCGCGGTAATATCGGGCCGTGCACCATCGCACGATCATCGTCAGTCGGTCGGCGAGCGAGTCGCCGACGACGGACGATACACCGGTGGCCACCGGGGAGGCTCGCATCGCAACGGCCTTCACCATGGAAATGGCGCGTTCCGGCGGGATCTGCTGCATTCTCGCGAGGTCGGCGAACTGTTCGACCATCTCGCGCAACTCGCTCCGGGTCCCTCCCGCTCGCAGCACGCGCTCGATCGACGCCTCGATCCGATCCTGCCGAGGGGTGAGCGGTAGACTGGCGTACAGGCTGAGCTCCGAATCGGTCATGCATCCTCGGTGGCGGCGGGTGGATGAACGATGGGATCGCACATGACGCGATGCAACCCGAACGAACCCCGCCAATATCACGGTCCGGTAACGGTTGCATTAACGACCGCCGCGCACCGCCGCCGCGTCGTGCGTCTTGCTCGCGTGGCGACCGCGCGGCGATCTCGCCACGCCGCCGCCATGCCCTCCGTCCTGCGTGACTAGAAGCCCACCATGAAGTGCAGGAAGTAGCCCTTCGATTGTGTCGGCGGCGCGAGCGAGAGACCGTTGTTCGACGCCAGTGACTCCTGATAGTCGAGCGCAAACTGCGCGCGCTGGTTCACGTCGTAGAAGGCGCCACCGATGAGGGTGTGGTAGGAGTTCGACGTCGACGGCGGGATGGCGATGCCGGTCGTTTTCGCCGAGGGCGACACCCTGTCGTAGCGCGCCACGAGTCCGAACGGCGACTTGCCGGTGCCATTCGTGAAGGCGAATGGCCGCACCTGCGTCAATCCTGACAACATCCGCCCCGTCGTTGTGGTGCCGACGCGTCCGGAGGCAGCGGTGTTCGCGCCTGCGTCGCCACCGTCGCGGCGCATGGCGAACTCACCTCCGAGCACGAGTCGCGGGTCCCTGATGCCCACGAACACACCCGCTCTGCTGCGGTCGAGCGCCGCACCCACCGGACCGAGCTGGCCCACCCCACCGTTCACGAAGGTGCTGGCCGTGGCGCCCTTGTAGCCCCATCCGGTGAGGGTGAAGGACTGAAGCAGCGGCATCTCCGTCCTGTTCGCGAGCGGAGTCAGTGACAGCCGGATCGCGTAGTCCTTGAACCGGTCGCGCTCGCGCGACGTGTACCCAGGCCCGTTCGTGATCGTGGCGTAGAGATCGCCCAGCTTGTTGGGAAGGGCGACCCCCGCGGCCAGGCCTACATCGGCCGATGAGAAGTAGCCGGCACGTTCGACGGCGGTCTGGCTGAGGTACCGCGGCCAGAACGCCTCGCTGTGCTCGATGAGCACGTTCTGGAGGATACCCAGTCGGCCGAACATGCTGGCGCCGTTCGAGGACTTCGGCGCGTCGTACTGCAGGTACGCGTACTTCGCGCGAATCGTGTAGGCGTTCTGCGTGTTGGTTTCGGACGTCTGATACACGTCGGTCGTGACGCGAATGCTCAGACGGTCGCCGGCGGGGGCGCGAAAGTTGAGATATGCGCGGTCGATGATGAAGCCGTTGTCGTTCTGGTTCGTCAATTGTGCCGGCGTCGTGCGGAGCTGGTAGTTATAGCTGCCGAAGATCAGCCCGGAGACGCTGAGCGGCGGCACGGCGGCAGCCGGTTGGGCGGGCGCAGACTGCGCGACGAGGGGCGCGGACGCGCACAGCGCGACGAAGGTCAGGAATCCGGCCGGCCGAAGCCGACGGTTGCGCATCTGAGTCATGGAGTAGTCGAGGCGTGGGAAGCGAGGCACCCGCCGAGAGCCCGCGGCGCGATGAAAAAACAACAGGAATATTGCGGCACGGGCAACGGTAGATCGTGACAGTGTCCGGGTTCTTCAACGATCGCCGACTGCCGGGCGCGCGATACCCTCGTGACCTGACCGTTACATGACCCATGAGCACTTGGATACAGCGTTCAATGAGGTTTCGGGGCGATGACCCGCCCTCCTATCGACATGACCGCGACGCCCCCGGACTCGGTCCCGGCGACGCCGCCGCCCGCTGCCGTACCGCCCGACGCGCCGGCCATCGCCTTGACGCTGCCCGGGCCGAACCGTCACCTGCCGTCGATTCAGGGCTCGGTCGTCGCCGACCGGATCTACCGCGCGGCCATCCTGTTTTTCGCGCTGTGCGTGCCGGTGTTGCTGCTGCTCATCTTTGTCGAGGTCGGCGTCGCCGGCTGGCCGGCGCTCCGGCAATTCGGCGTCGGCTTCCTGACCTCCAGCACCTGGGATCCGGTCAAGGGAGACTTCGGGGCCGCGCCCGCCATCCTGGGCACTCTGCTGACTTCGATCATCGCGCTCGCGCTCGCTACGCCGCTGGCCCTGGGCGGCGCGATCTTCCTCTCGGAATTCTCCCCGAGCTGGCTGCGGCAGCCAGTGTCGTTCCTGATCGACTTGCTCGCCGCGGTCCCGAGCGTCGTGTTCGGCCTCTGGGGCGTGTTCTTTCTCGTACCGTTGATGCGCACCGGACTGATGCCGTTCCTGCGGGACACGCTGCATCTGGGTGCCACGCCATTCTTCGCCGGGCCGGCGTACGGGCCGAGTGTGCTGGCAGCAGGGCTGATACTCGCCATCATGGTGCTTCCATATATCGCCGCCGTCTCGCGGGAAGTCCTCATGGCCGTTCCCCGTTCCCAGCGCGAGGCGGCGCTCGCGCTCGGTGCCACACGGTGGGAGGCGATCACGGGGGCCGTGCTGCCGTACGCGCGCACAGGCATCTTCGGCGGCATCATTCTCGGGCTGGGCCGAGCACTTGGCGAGACGATGGCGGTGACGATGGTGATCGGTAACCGGCACGAGCTCTCGGCCTCGCTGTTCGCCCCGGGCTACACGATGGCGTCACTGATCGCGAACGAGTTCGCCGAGGCCACCACCGACGTGCACCTGTCTGCGTTGATGGCTGTCGGGTTCGTGCTGTTCATCATCACGCTGATCGTGAACGCCATCGCGAGGCTGCTTGTGCGACGGGTCGGCGAGGTGCGGGTATGAGCGCCACCTCCGCCGACCGCGGTCTCGCAGCGGCGCGGCCACGCGCGAGCGGACTCGCTCGCCGGAGGGGGGTGAGCGTGGTGATGGTGACGCTCACCTGCATCGCGGCCGCAATTGCGGTCGTTCCGCTGCTCGTGATTCTCGCGTACCTGCTCAAGCAGGGTGCGGGCGCGCTCTCGCTCGACTTCTTCACGAGCATGCCGAAGCCCGTCGGCGAAGAGGGTGGCGGCATGGCGAACGCCATCGTCGGCACGCTCATGCTGCTCGGGATCGCGTCGGCTGTTGGACTGCCGGTCGGTATCGGTGCGGGTCTTTATCTCGCCGAGCGACGCGGGACTCGGCTGGCAAACCTCGTGCGCTTTCTAGCCGACGTGCTCAACGGGCTGCCCTCCATCGTGATGGGCATTTTCGCCTGGCAATTCCTCGTGCGCCCCTTCGGTCACTTCTCGGCGCTGGCGGGCGGCGCGGCCATTGGCGCGATGATGATTCCGCTTGTCACGCGGACGACGGAAGAGATGGTCCGCACGGTGCCACAGTCGCTCCGCGAGGCGGCGCTCGCCCTGGGATACCCGCGCTGGCGCACCTCGCTGCAGATCGTGCTGCGCACCGCGCTCGGGGGCATCGTCACGGGCGTCCTGGTGGCCGTGGCCCGTGTGGCCGGCGAGACGGCGCCGCTGCTGTTCACTGCGTTCGGCAATTCGTTCTGGTCGACGAACCTCGGACAGCCCATCGCGGCGCTGCCGCTCCAGATCTTCACGTACGCGATCAGCCCGTATGACGACTGGCACGCGCAGGCGTGGGCCGGCGCGCTGGTGCTCATCGCGCTCGTGCTCGTGATCAGTCTCATCGCACGCGTCGTCACGCGCGCCAGGCATGGCGGGGGACATGACTGAGCTCGTCTCGCTCCGGCAGGCGGAGCCCGGCACGGTCAGCGCGGCCAGCGGACCCGGCGCGCCGTGCGCCATGCGCACTGTCGCACTCAACGCCTACTTCGGCACGACGCACGCAGTGCGGGACGTTTCGCTGGACGTACCGGCGAACGAGGTGACGGCCATCATCGGACCGTCCGGATGTGGAAAGTCGACCCTGCTGCGCGCGTTGAACCGGATGCACGAGACGGTGCCGACCGCCCGCATCACTGGCCAGGTGTTCTTCCACGACCAGGACATCTACGGCGACGGCGTGAATCCGATCACCCTGCGCCGGCACGTGGGCATGGTGTTCCAGCGGCCGACGCCGTTTCCCACGATGTCGATCAGGGACAACGTCGCGGCCGGGCTCCGCGTGCAGTCGGGCGACCGGCTGGATCGCCGGCAGGTGGATGAGATCGTGGAGCGCGCGCTCCGCGAGGCCGCCTTGTGGGACGAGGTCAAGGATCGGCTGAAGGCCAGTGCAACGGGCATCTCGGGTGGGCAGCAGCAGCGCCTCTGCATCGCGCGGGCGCTCGCCACGGCGCCGCACGTGCTGTTGCTCGATGAACCCACCGCGTCACTCGACCCGTTGAGCTCGCAGAAGGTGGAAGAGCTGGTGTACGAGCTACGAAAGACGATGACCGTGATCATCGTGACGCACAACATGCAGCAGGCAGCACGCGTCTCCGATCGAACGGTGTTCATGCTGGCCGGCGAACTGGTGGAGACCGCACCGACGCGCGTGATGTTCACCGCGCCAACGGATCCGCGAACCGAGGCCTACATCACGGGCCGGTTCGGATGACGGCGGCTCCGGAGATGGGACCCGTTCCCGACCGGCGCCGGCACGGTCGCATCGATGTGGAGCATTTCGAGTTCTGGTACGGGAAGAGCCAGGCGCTGTTCGACCTGAACCTCCAGATCACGCCCCGCGCGGTGACCGCATTCATCGGCCCGTCCGGTTGTGGCAAGTCCACCTTTCTCCGTTCGATCAATCGCCTCAACGAGCTCATCCCGGGCGCGCGGCGCGCCGGCATGATCCGGCTCGACGGCGAGAACATCTATGAAAAGGGGATGGACGTCGTCACGCTGCGGCAGCGCGTGGGCATGGTCTTCCAGCGCTGGAACCCCTTTCCCAAGTCGATCTACGACAACGTGGCGTATGGTCCGCGCATCAATGCGAGTCCAACGCGGCAGGAGCTCGACGTCGTCGTCGAATCGGCGCTGCGGCGGGCGGCGCTCTGGGACGAAGTGAAGGATAGACTCCGCGGGAGTGCGCTCGCGCTGTCGGGCGGCCAGCAGCAGCGGCTGTGCATCGCCCGAGCGCTCGCGAACGACCCGGAAGTGCTCCTGCTCGACGAACCGGCGTCGGCGCTCGATCCGATCGCGACGCAGAAAATCGAGGAACTGGTGTACGAGCTGAAGCGCGAGCTCACGATCGTCATCGTCACGCACAACCTGCAGCAGGCGGCGCGCATCTCCGACCGTACGGCGTTCTTCTACCTCGGCCGACTGGTCGAGATGGAGGATACGCAGCGGCTCTTCACGAGCCCGCGCGAGGAGCGCACGGAAGCCTACATCACCGGGAGATTCGGATGAGCCCAACGGACACACCCTTCCGCCACTTTCACGATCAGCTCACGGCGCTGAATCGGCGGCTGCTCACGATGTCGGAGAAGGCGGAGGCGCTGGTGGAGCTGTCGGTCGAGGCGCTCCTCGCCAAGGACGAGGGGAAGGCGGAAGCGGTGATCGCCGCCGATCGCGAGCTCGACACGATGGAGATCGAGATCGAGGCCGACGCGCTCGAGCTGCTCGCCTTGCAGCAGCCGATGGCGCGGGATCTCCGGTTCATCGTCAGCGCGATCAAGGTCACCAGCGATCTCGAGCGCGTGGGCGACCATGCCGTGAACATCGCGCAGGCCGCGCTCCGGCTGATCTCCCAGCGCACGAACATCACGCCCGATCCGGAGATCGAGGACATGGCGCGCCGCGCGCGATCCATGCTCGGCGACGCGATCGATGCGTTCCTGCGAGCCGATGGCACCCTCGGACGCGATGTCTGCGCCCGCGACGACCAGGTGGACTCGCTGCACGAATCGGTGTTCCGCATCCTGCTCACGCACATGATGGCCGACCCGCGCACGATCAACCCGTCGCTCGAGTATCTGCTCGTGAGTCGCAACCTGGAACGGGTGGCGGACCTTGCGACGAACATCGGCGAGGATGCCGTGTTCCTGGCGGAAGGGAAGAACATCAAGCATGGTGGTGGAGATTCGGCCCGCGCCGGAACGTTCACGTCCTGAGCTCATGATGACATGACCGACACGGCGCCGCGACTCACCGTCTCAACACGACCCGCCCGGTCACCGCGCGGCGTGCCCGGTTCCCGCCGCATCGCGGCGATCGACATCGGCTCCAACTCGGTGCGCCAGATTGTCGCGGACGTGACGCCCGACGGCGGCATCACCGTGGTGGACGAGATGAAGGCGGCGCCGAGACTCGGGGCGGATCTGGACGACACCGGGATGCTGGGCACGACAGCCATGGAGCGGGCGGCGGAAGCGGTGGGACGCATGGCCACGCTCGCGCGGCAGCTCGGCGCTACGCGGATCGAGGCGGTGGCGACGAGTGCGGTGCGCGACGCATCCAACGGACAGCAGTTCGTGGCGCGTATCCGGCAGGAGGCGGGCCTGGAGCTGCGCATCATCGACGGGGCCGGCGAAGCGAGGTTGTCGTGGCTGAGCGCCCTCGCGCACTTCGATGTCGGTCGAGGCAGGACGGTCGTCATGGACATCGGCGGCGGATCGCTGGAGCTCGCGCTCGCCGCCGACGGCGTGCTCGACGACCTGGTGTCGCTTCCCTTCGGCGCGCTGCGGCTCACGGAGCGATACCTCCGCGGCGGCTCAGGGGCGAAGTCGGTGGACAAGCTGCGCAAGCATGTGCGCAAGGCGTTGAAGAACGTTTTGCCAAGACGCGACTGGCGCGGGGCCCAGCTCATCGGTTCCGGCGGCACGTTCACCAATCTCGCCGGCATTCATCTCGCTCGCCGCGGCATGCTCGTCGCGCGCAACGTGCATGCGACCGCTGTGCCGCGAGAAGAGGTGGAGCACATTCTCGACATGCTGGCGGCCATGCCCACCGACGAGCGGGGGAGCGTGTCCGGCCTCAACCCGGAGCGGTCGGACATCATCGTGGCCGGTATTGCCGTCGCGGCGGAGGTGATGGCTCGGCTCGAGGCGCGCGAGATCCATGTGTCGCGCTACGGCATTCGCGAAGGGCTGCTGCTCGAGATCGCCCGCATCACGCCGACGGTAGCGGATCCGGGAGAAGCGAGAGAGCGGTCGGTGCGCGAGTTCGCGGAACGCTGCCATTACGAGGAAGGACACGCCTCACAGGTGCAGCGGCTGGCGCTGCGCCTGTTCGACGCGGTTGGCGCGCGGCTCGGCTGCGGACCCGACGAGCGACAGACACTCGGCGACGCCGCGCTGCTGCACGATGTCGGGTACCACATCAACTACGACCGGCATCACAAGCACTCATACCACCTCATCCTGCATGCCGAGCTGCTGGGGATCACGCCGAGCGAGCAGGTAGTGATCGCGAACGTGGCCCGATATCACCGTGGCGCACCGCCGAAGAAGAAGCATCGCAACTTCAGCGGTCTCGACAAGGATCTTCGCGACCGGATACTTCGACTGTCGGCCATCCTCCGCGTGGCCGACGGGCTGGATCGGGGGCACGTGGGCGCCGTACGCGATCTCGGCATTCGCTACCTCGCGCGCGCGCTTCGCATCACGCCGCGCCCCGCGAAAGGGGCTCGGCAGCTTCGCCTCGAGCTCTGGGGAGCGCACCGAAAGTCGCAGCTCCTCGCCGAACTCGCCGGCATCCCGGTGGAGATCGTGGCGAAGAACGGTGTCGTGCTGTCGTCGACCGAGGTGGACGCGAGCGAGGGGTGAACGCTCGGCTGCGCCGAGGCGTCAGTCGCTCGCCTGCTGCGCGCGCGACGGTTCGTGGGAGAGCGTCTCGTCCTGCTCTCCCCATGAATCCCGAAGCAGTCGGGCCTGGGACGCGCGCGCCTCGCCGATGGGCGCGCGTTGGGCATACCGGCCGTCGGCGGAGAGCTCCCACGCCTGCCGGTCGTCCTCGAGGTAGGTGGCGAGCAGGTGGCGAAGCCGCTCGCGCAGCCGCGGCAACTCTACCGGCGTCACCGCCTCGACGCGGCGCATGAAGTTGCGCGGCATCCAGTCGGCCGACCCGATGTAGAACTCGTCGTCGCCCGCGTTGCCGAACTGCCAGACGCGTGAGTGCTCCAGGAAGCGCCCGATGACGCTGATCACCCGGATGCGCGAGCTCACGCCGTTCAGCCCGGGCCGCAGGCAGCAGATGCCCCGCACGATGAGGTCGATCTCGACCCCCGATTCCGACGCGGTGTAGAGCGCATCGATCGTCTCGGAATCCACGAGGGCGTTCATCTTGGCGATGATGCGCCCGCCACGTCCGGCGCGCGCGTGGGCGCTCTCGCGCTGGATCAGCTCGATGAACCGCTCGCGCATGTTCGCCGGCGCCACGAGCAGCTTCCGATAGAGTCGCTGGCGCGAGATGCCGGTGAGCGAGTTGAACAGATCACTCACGTCGGCGGCGATGGAGGGGCTGCAGGTGAACAGCCCGACGTCGGTGTACAATCGCGCCGTCCGCGAGTTGTAGTTCCCGCTGCCAATGTGGATGTAGCGGCGAATCCCGTCGGGCTCGCGACGAACGACCATCGCCGTCTTCGTGTGCGTCTTCAGCAGGGCCGAGCCATAGGCGACGTGCACCCCGTAGTCCTCGAGCGTGCGCGCCCAGGTGATGTTGTTCGCTTCATCGAAGCGCGCACGGAGCTCCACCAGCACCGCTACCTGCTTTCCGCGCTGCGCCGCTTCGGTGAGCGCGCGCACGATGGCCGTGTCGCCCGACGTGCGGTAGAGCGTGAGCTTGATGGCCAGCACATGTTCGTCGATCGCCGCGCTCTGGAGGAACCGCTCCACCGTGGCGGGGAAGGAATCGAACGGGTGGTGCACGAGCAGGTCCCGCTCGCGGATGACGTCGAAGATCGAGCGATCCGGATCGCGCAGTTCAGGGGGCACGCTCGGCGTGAACGGCGGGTCGCGCAGTTCCACGATGTCGAGCGACGCCAGCTCGAGCAGGTCCGAGAGATCGAGGAGATGTCCCGCGTCCTCGACGTCCGATTCGCTCAGGGATGTCTTGGCCGGAAAATCCGCGTCACGAAGTTCGTCGAGCAGCAACGACCGCAGGTGCGCCGGCATGTCGTCCTGCACCTCGAGCCTGATCACTTCACCGAACCGGCGCTCGAAGACGCGTTCCTCGATGGACGCGAGCAGGTCATCGGGATCCTCGAGGTTCGTGAACTCGAGGTCGGAGTAGCGCGTGACGCGGAAGGCGTACCACCCGAGCACGTCCATTCCGGAGAACAGCGCCTCGAGGTTCTCACCGATGACCTGCTCCAGCGGCACGAAATGGTGCGCGCGACCCGGCACGGCAACCCAGCGCGACAGCCGCTCCGGAACCTTGACGCGGGCGAAGTGCACGCTCTCCTGCGCCGGATCGCGAACCTCCACGGCGAGCGAGAGTGACAGGTTGGACACGTAGGGAAAGGGATGCCCGGGATCCACGGCCAGCGGCGTGAGCACCGGGAAGATCTGCGACTCGAACTGCTCGTCGATCGCGCGACGTTCGCCGACGGTCAGCTCGCTCATGCGCACGAGGCGAACGCCGTGCGGCGCCAACTCGCCGAGGAGGGTCGTCAGGCTCTGTCGCTGGTCGGCGAGCAGCAGGGCCACGCGGGCGCGAATTGCCGAGAGCTGCTCGGCCGCCGTCAGTCCGTCGGGAGTGTGGTGCAGCACCCCCGATGCGACCTGGCGTCGGAGGCCCGCAACGCGCACCATGAAGAATTCGTCGAGATTGCTCCCGAAGATCGCGAGGAACTTCAGTCGCTCGAGCAACGGCACGCGCGTGTCCGCCGCTTCATGCAGGACACGCGCGTTGAAGGCGAGCCAGCTGAGCTCGCGATTCAGGTATAACGGCGGAGGTGCGCCTTCCTCGTGCATCGGCTACGCTCGGCCGGGCTTGGTGTTACTGCGGCAGCTGGATCGTGCCCAGGCGCGTCACCAGCGCCGACCGCATTGCTTCCGGCAGCGGTGCGTAGTCGAGCGGGGCCGCCATGCTCTGGCCATCCGTGAGGGCCCAGCGGAGGAAGTCCACCAGCTTCTTGCCCTTCGCGGCGTCCGCCTGCTTCTCGTACAGCAGAATCCAGGTGAAGGAGGAAATCGGGTAGACGCCGGCGCCCGGCGCGTTGACGATGGAGACGCGATAGTCGGTGGTCGGCGGCAACTTTGCCGACATGCCAGCGGCCGCGGACGTGACTGATGCGATCGTGGGCGCCACGAACTCGCCAGCCGCGTTGCGCACCGTGGCGGTGGACAGCTTGTTCTGCGTTGCGTACGCGAGCTCCACATACCCGATGGCGCCCGGCGTCTGCTTCACCTGACCGGCGACGCCCTCATTTCCCTTCCCGCCCAGACCGACCGGCCACTGCACCTCCTTCCCCTTGCCCGGCTTGGTTGCCCAAGCGGGGCTCACCTTGGACAGGAAGTCGGTGAAGACGTAGGTGGTACCCGATCCATCGGACCGGTGCACGACGAGGATGTCCTCGGCGGGCAGCGCGACGCCGGGATTGAGCGCCATCAATCGGGGGTCGTTCCACTTGGTGATCTGTCCCTGGAAGATCGCGGCAATCACATCTCCGCTCACCTTGAGGGTCTGGGTCACGGCGGGGAGGTTGTAGATGATCGTCACGGCGCCGAGCACCGTGGGGATGTGCAGGATCGCGCCGCCCTTCGCCTTGGCCAGCTCCTCGTCGCTCATGGGCGCGTCGGATGCGCCGAAGTCCACCGTCTGCTCCGTCAGCTGGCGAATGCCGCCGCCGGACCCGATGGACTGGTAGTTCACCTTCACGCCGGACTTGCCGGCGTACTCGTTGACCCACTTGCTGTAAATGGGATTGGGAAAGGTCGCGCCGGCGCCGGTGAGGTCGGCGCCGGAGGTCTTCGACTGCGCGGGAGCGCCACTGTCGCCAGGCGTCTTGGCGCCGTCGCCGCAGGCGGCGAGCAACGAAAGGGCAACGATGGATGCGAGGCTGCGGTACATGGGTGCGGCTCCTTATCGGCGGAAGATTGAACTCGCCCGAAAGATGCGACGAACGGACTGGCGTTACTTCCGCGGCCGCGACGTGTGACACGATCGCTACAAACGGTGAACGGGCTCGCCAAAAGTGGCGAGCCCGTTCACCGCGCGGGAGAGTGGTCCGCGAAACGCCCAGCTATTGAATGGCCCGTAGTGCGTTCACGCGACCACGACCGTAGAAGTCATCGTTGCCGGGCTTGCCAAGATCATCGGCGGACGCGCGGAGTCGCGCTTCGAGCTCAGCCGGCGACAGGTGGCCGTACTTCCCTACGATCAGCGCCGCCACGCCTGCCACAGCGGGAGACGCCATGCTGGTGCCGGCAGCCCAGGCGTAGGTGCCGATCGAGGTGCCCGATCCACGCACGGGCGCCATCACCAGGTCGAAGACCCAGCAGGGTGCGCCAATGCCGCCAGACGGTATCCGAGGCAGGACGCAGAATGCGGTGCCGGGATATGCCGAATCGCCGCCCGGACCCGCCAGATTGATCGCCGACTGACCGAAGTTCGTGTACCGCGCGGGAAGATCGAAATTCACGGCGCCCAGCGCGAAGCCCACCGGTGCGGTGGCGGACACGGCGATGACGTGCGTGGACTGCGCCGGCACGAAGACCAGGTTGTTCGTGTGATCGAGGTCCGTGGCGCTGTTACCGGCGGCCGCGATGACCGTGACGCCCTGCTGATGCGCAAACGCCGTCGCCTTGTTCAGCGCGTTCTTCAGCGCGGCGAGTTCAGGACCGTTCTTCTCGAAGCCGCCGCCAAGGCTCATGTTGATGATGTCGGCCCCCGCTCCGCCCTGCGCGATGGGAGTAGCGGCGTAGTAGATCGCGTTGATGATCCATGACCACGCACCAGAGCCGTTGTGCAGCGCCTTGACGCCGATGATCGTGGCTTGCGGGGCGACACCGACCGTGCCGAGACCGTTCGCCGCCGCCGCGATGATGCCGGCGACGTGCGTGCCGTGCCAGAACGTGCCGACATCGGAGTTGTAGGCGATGCCCGGGACGAACGACCTGGATCGGGCGACATCGAGATTGGGCGCGATGTCGAGGTGCCTGGAGTAGATGGCGCCGTCGATCACGGCCACGCGCGCTCCCTTGCCCTGCTGGCCAGCGGCCCACGCCCCCGGCGCCGAAACCGCGTCCACGTTCCACTGTACCTTGCGGAAGGATTCGGTCGACCCCACGGCCGCCGCGGTGGCGCTGGCGTCGTCCAGCGCATCGACTTCGACTTCCGTCCCCGCGTTCTCATTTGGTGAGACCCACTGCTCCACGCGATCCACCGAGACGGTCCGGACCCCGGCGATCCTGGCGGCGCGTCCCGGGAAATCCGCACTCGACGACGTGGCAACCGCGACACCGATGGCATCCATGCTCGATGTCACCGTGCCACCGGCGGCGGCGATGTCGGCGGTGAGCGTCGCCGGCAGCGACGACCCGGTGAAGTCGATCACGTACGATGTCGGACCGTCAGCGATGCTGCGCGTGGCGCTGCCGACGGACAACGCCGATGGCGAGAGCGCGCCATCGGCCATGCAGCCGGCCAGCAGCAGTGGCGCCGCGGCCAGCGTCACGAGGGACAATCTTCGCATGGGAGACCTTGGGGGATGGAGTGTCACGAGGGGCCCGTCCTGTAAACGGATGGCCAATGTGATCTGGAACACCGAATCTGGCAAGACCGAGTCGACACGCCTCATGTCCCCAAGTGTCATGGAGCCGGCATCTCTTGGCCGCTCGCGCCGATTGGGCGCCCCCGTCCATCCGAACTGTCGAAAGGGCAACCTCGCAACCGCGTCGCGTCAGCCTGTCACGCGAGGCACCGGATTGCCCGCGCCACGCTGTCAAACTGGCGTGTGGCACCGGGTACCGGACTTGCCCCTTCCCTACCCGTCCGCGGCAGTGACTGCCGCTCTTCACATTTCATCGAGGTAGCAATGGCGGATAAAGTCATCGGCATCGACCTGGGTACCACGAACTCGGTCGTCGCCGTCATGGAGGGAGGCGATCCCGTCGTCATCCCGAACGCCGAGGGCGGACGCACGACACCGTCGGTGGTCGGTTTCACGAAGGACGGCGAGCGACTCGTCGGCACGGTGGCCAAGCGTCAGGCCGTGACGAATCCGCAGAACACGGTGTTCTCGATCAAGCGGTTCATGGGCCGGAAGATGAACGAGGTCGTCGAGGAGACGAAGCGCGTGCCCTACAAGGTGCCGTCCGGCTCGAACGACGTCGTCCAGGTAGAGGTTCAGGGCAAGCGCTACACGCCGCCCGAAGTCTCCGCGATGATCCTCCAGAAAATGAAGCAGACGGCGGAGGACTACCTCGGACAGACGGTGACGAAGGCCGTGATCACGGTGCCGGCCTACTTCAACGATTCACAGCGGCAGGCCACGAAGGATGCCGGCAAGATTGCCGGCCTCGACGTGTTGCGCATCATCAACGAGCCAACGGCGGCCGCGCTCGCGTACGGGCTCGACAAGAAGAAGGATGAAAAGGTCGCGGTGTTCGATCTCGGTGGCGGCACCTACGACATCTCGGTGCTCGAGCTGTACGACGTCGACGGCTCGCGCCAGTTCGAGGTGAAGTCGACCAACGGCGACACGCACCTGGGTGGCGATGACTTCGACCAGCGCGTCATGGACTGGATCGTCGGCGAGTTCAAGCGCGACCAGGGCATCGACCTGTCCAAGGACCCGATGGCGCTCCAGCGCCTCAAGGAAGCCGCGGAAAAGGCGAAGATGGAGCTGTCGAGCACCAATTCCACGGATATCAATCTGCCGTTCATCACCGCGGATCAGTCGGGCCCGAAGCACCTGAACTACCAGCTCACGCGCGCCAAGTTCGAGCAGCTCGTGGATGATCTCATCACGCGTACGCTCGAGCCCATGCGCAAGGCGCTCAAGGATGCGGGACTGGAGCCCAAGGACATCGACGAAGTACTCCTCGTCGGCGGCTCGACGCGCATTCCGAAGATCCAGGAAGAAGTGAAGAAGTTCTTTGGCAAGGAGCCGAACAAGGGTGTGAACCCGGACGAGGTCGTGGCGATCGGCGCGGCCG
The DNA here is from genome assembly GCA_031362845.1 of Gemmatimonadaceae bacterium. Classification (GTDB taxonomy): domain Bacteria; phylum Gemmatimonadota; class Gemmatimonadetes; order Gemmatimonadales; family Gemmatimonadaceae; genus AG11. The sequence goes on from JANLTI010000025.1 coordinate 55,900, forward strand.
TGCAGGGCGCGGTCCTGACGGGCGAGCAGAAGGACGTGCTCCTGCTCGACGTCACGCCGCTCTCACTCGGCATCGAGACGCTCGGCGGCGTCACGACAGTGCTCATTCCGCGCAACACGACGATCCCGACCAAGAAGTCCGAGACCTTCTCCACCGCGGACGACAACCAGACCACGGTCGAGATTCATGTGCTGCAGGGTGAGCGGGAGTTGGCGCGCGACAACCGCACGATCGGCAAATTCCAGCTGACCGGGATTCCGCCGGCCTCGCGTGGCATGCCGCAGGTGGAAGTCACGTTCGACATCGACGCGAACGGCATCCTGCACGTGGCCGCCAAGGACAAGGCCACGAACAAGGAGCAGAAGATCCGCGTTGAAGCATCGAGTGGCCTGTCGGATGCGGATATCGACAAGATGGTGAAGGACGCCGAGAAGAATGCGGATGAGGACAAGAAGCGGCGTGAGGAGATCGAGACGCGGAACCGTCTGGATTCCATGACGTATGAAGTGGAGAAGAACTCGAAGGAGTGGGCGGACAAGCTGCCGGCCGACTTGAAGACGAAGCTGGAAGGGTCGGTGGAGCGAGCGCGCAAGGCACTTCGCGGCGACGACATGGGCGAGATCCGGGCGGCGCAGGAGGAGTTGAGCAAGTCGTTCAACGAAGCCGGCCAGTCGTTCTACGCGCAGAGCCAGGCGAGCGAGAGCGCAGGCGGCGCTGAGGGCACCGACGGCACTGGTCCGTCCGCCGACGCCGGCGGCAGTGGGTCGAAGCCCGCGGACGACGTGGTCGAGGCCGACTACGAGATCGTGGACGAGGCGAAGAAATAGGGACGCGCATTACCGGCGCGATGCATCGGAAACCAGTCGGGCGCCGTACGTGTCCTATGGAGGGACGCATGGCGCCCGGCTGAGCACGACGGGCCTAGTGGCGGCAGGAACTTCTTCGGAGATGGAACCAGCATGACATCCAGATTCTCGCGCGTGCGCTTCGGCGGCGTCGTCGTCATCGCCTTCGTGTTCGGGCTCCTGTTCGCTTCAGGGCTCGACCTGACGAAATTCGGCTTCGCCCAGGACGGCAAGGGCGGCAAGGTGGCGTCGTCACAGGTGCAGTCGCTCGCCGAGACGGGGAGCGCGTTCGAGGCGATCGCCGATCACGTCACCCCGGCTGTCGTCTCGATCCAGACGCAGCGCGTGCGGACGAACGTGCGCCGCGGCCCGCAGCGTCCAGGCATCGAGGACTTCTTCCGCAACTTCGAGCAGCAGCAGCCGCCGCGCGAAGAGGCGCAGGAGGCCAGCGGCACGGGCTTCATCGTCTCCAAGGACGGTTACATCCTGACCAACAATCATGTGGTCGCGGACGCCGACAAGGTGACAGTCACGCTGCTCGACAAGCGGACGTTCGAGGCGCGGGTCATCGGCCGGGACCCCACGACCGATGTAGCGGTGATCAAGGTGAATGGTGTCGACCTGCCCGTCGTGCAACTTGGTGATGACAATCTGGCGCGCGTGGGACAGTGGGTCGTGGCGATCGGCAATCCGCTTGGTCTCGACTTCACGGTGACGGCCGGCATCATCAGCGCGAAGGGTCGGCCGCTGCCGGGATTGCTGGGGGGCCGCTACGAGATCACGGACTTCATCCAGACCGACGCGGCCATCAACCCCGGCAACTCCGGCGGGCCGCTCGTCAACATCCGGGGCGAGGTGGTGGGCATCAACAGCGCCATCGCCAGCAGCACCGGCTTCTACGCGGGCTACGGCTTCGCGATTCCGGTGTCGCTCGCGAAGCAGGTGATGGACGACCTGATCGCGTTCGGCAAGGTGCGCCGGCCGGTGATCGGCGTCGCGATCAACAACGCGACCGCCACCGACGCGAAGGCGGCGGGGCTGAAGGACGTGACAGGTGTGCTCGTGCAGACGTTCAGCTTCGATCCCATCGACGAGAGTCCGGCGAAGAAGGCGGTCATGGAGCCGGGCGACGTCATCATTGCGGCCGACGGCAAGCCGACCGACCGGGTCAGCACGCTCCAGCGCATCGTCCGTTCGCACAAGCCGGGCGAGACGGTGACGTTCGAGGCGATGCGTTTCGGGGCGAAGAAGACGTTTCGCGTGAAGCTGGCGGAGGCACCGGACGCAGCGCCGCAGGTGTCGGCGGCGCCGGCGCCGGCGCGCGGCGGCGAGTTCGCGAGCCGGCAGTTCGACAAGATCGGGATTGCCGTCGAACAGGTGTCCCCGGAGCTGGTGACGCGCGCCCGGATCGCCGAGCCGTATCGGCGCGGGCTGATCGTGAGCGACGTGAACGTGACGGGCCCGTCGTATCGGAAGTTTCTTGCCGATGGGACGATCCTGTTGCAGGTGATCAACCCCGGTCCCAAGCGCGACCTGCGCGCGGCGGCCGACCTGGACGCCGTGCTGTCGCGGCTCAAGTCGGGCGATCTGGTGACCTTCCTCGTGTACGACCTCGGGCAGGACGGCCCGCCGCGAGCGGTGTCGGTGCAGGTGGGCGGGGGGTGAACGGTGAATCGTGAATCGTGAATCGTGAACCGTGAACCGCGTCTCGGGCACTCCCGCTTCGGCTGGAGTGCCCGATTCGCGTTCCTGCCATGGAGGCGGCACCTGCCCATCGGGTTTTGCGTTCCTTAGGTTCCCGGGTGGGCGAGAGTGGCGAAACTGGCAGACGCACCAGACTTAGGATCTGGCACCGAAAGGTATAGGGGTTCAAGTCCCCTCTCTCGCATGGATCCACTGCATCGTCGGCCGGGAGTGGAGTGTGCTGGAACATCTTGCGGCACGCATGCCTTGATCGACACACCCACTGACGCTCCCCACGCAGTTGCCCGCCCCGAACCAGGCCGGATGATCGAGCCCGACGCAGCGCACTGTCGAAGAATCGTCCGCTCGCACGCCCGCACCTTCTGGCTGGCGAGCCACTTCCTGCCGCCGGAGAAGCGTCGGGCGGCTTTCGCGTTGTATGCGTTCTGCCGTGTGGCCGACGACATGGTGGACCTCGCGCCGGGCGAGCGAACGACCGAAGTGACGGCCATGCTCGCGGCCTATCGCGCCAGCCTCGGCGCCGCGCTGGCCGGCCAACCGGACGGTCCCGTCTTTCGTGAGTTGTCTCGGGCCGTGCGCCGGTACGATGTGCCGGCAGCCGTCATGCACGAGCTGCTGGATGGCGTGGCGCGGGATTGTGCACCGGCGCGGTACGCCGACTGGCCGGAGCTCGCCGCCTATTGTGAAGGGGTCGCGAGCAGCGTCGGGGAGATGTGCACGCACGTATTCGGCGTCGATGGAGACGACACCGTGCGTGTTCGTGCATTTCGGCACGCGCGTACACTCGGCATGGCGATGCAGCTCACGAACATCCTGCGCGACGTGGGCGAGGATGCGCGGAATGGCCGCTGCTATCTGCCGGACGCGGACCTGGCGCAGTTCGGGTACACGCGGGCGGATGTGCTGCGCGGCGACATCGGCGGCGATGACCGGTGGCGCGCGCTGATGGCGTTCCAGGTGGCGCGTGCACGCAGGCTCTACGATGCGGCCATGCCGGGCATCGCGTTGCTCGCACCGGATGCGCGCCCCTGCGCCACGGCGTGCGCCGTGGGGTACGCTGGCATCCTGACGGCCATCGAGGCGATCGGCTACGACACGTTCCGCACTCGCGCGCGCCTCGGCACCCTCGCGCGGGCGAGCGTCCTGTGGAGTGCGTGGCGCGCGCCGCGTGTCGCGGACATGGCGACGCCACCCCAGGGTCAGGTGCCCCCTCGGTCGACCGGCACGCGTGCCGACGGAGAGTTCGTCACGTGGGCGTGACGCCGCACGCGTCGACGGCGACGCAGTCGGTCGAGGCTCGGATGGCGGTCGTTGCGCTGATCGGACACTCGTTGCTGCTCGTCTTCTCCGGTATCGCGTTCGCGACATTCCTGGCGCCTCCCGTATCGCCGTGGCTGCTCACGCCGGCGAATCAGCGTGTGGCCGCGACGATGTTCCAGTACGGGGGGCAGACGACGGTGGTGCTCGGCGCGCTCGCCGGCGTGCTGCACGCGGCGTGGCGCATCGGCTGGCGACGCGCGCTCGCGATCTTTGCCGCAGCGTTCACGATCTCGCTTGGCGCCGAGCTCGCGGGCACGACGACCGGATATCCCTTCGGTCCGTACGCCTACACGACGCAACTCGGCTACCTCATCGGTGGCCGGGTTCCGTTCAACATTCCCACGTCCTGGTTCTTCATGCTGTATGCGTCGCTCGCGATCTGCGGGCGGCTGCTGACTGCGCGCGATGACGCGTGGACGAAGTGGAAGTGGGCCGCGGTGGCGTCACTCGTGCTCACCGCGTGGGACGTCTCGATGGACCCGGCGATGGTCGCCACCACGCACTGGCTCTGGAACCTGCCGCCTGCCGCTGGTCAATCGCTCGTGCGCCGCATCGCGCTGTCGGACCTCTTCTATGGCATGCCGCTCACGAACTGGCTGGGCTGGCTGTTGACAGGCTTCATCGTGGCGCGGGTGCTGCTCGCCATCGTGCCACCGAGCCAGTGGGCGGCGCGCGTGTCGCCGACGAGCTTGCCGCTCGTGCTGTACGCAGTGAACGGCATCTTCCCGATCCTCATCTGCGTCGGGCGCGGGATGTGGTGGGCGGTCGTTCTCGGCACCGCGGCAATGGCGCTCCCGCTGGCGCTCGCGCTGCGGGCTGGCCGAGCGGAGCGTGTGGGGGAGCGGCGCGTCCACGTTCCCGCCTATCGCATCGCGACCGACTGATCTCGTGCGCGTCGTCGTGATCGGGAGCGGATTCGGCGGCCTCGCGGCGGCGATCCGACTCCAGCAGCAGGGACACCGGGTCTCCATCGTCGAGAAGCGCGACAAGCCCGGCGGTCGCGCGTACGTCTACCAGCAGGATGGCTTCACCTTCGACGGCGGGCCGACGATCATCACGGCGCCGTGGCTCCTGCGCGAGCTCTTCGAGCGCAGCGGCCGCCGCACCGACGACTACGTGCAGCTCGTCCCCATCGATCCGTTCTACAACATCCGGTTCGACGACGGTTCGATCTTCCGCTACAATGGCGACCGCGCCGCCGTGCTCGCGCAGGTCGAGCAGTTCAGCCCCGCCGACGTGGCGGGCTATCTGCGCTTTGCCGAGGCCACCGAACGAATCTTCGACGCGGGGATGGCGCTCATCGACACGCCGTTCGACCGCGTGATCGACATGCTGAAGGTGGCGCCGGATCTCGCGCGCCTGCGCGCGGATCGATCGGTGGCGTCGTTCGTGAGCCGGTACATCACGGACGAGCGGCTCCGGCAGGTCTTCAGCTTTCATCCGCTGCTCGTGGGGGGCAATCCCTTCCAGACGTCGTCCATCTATGCGCTGATCCACACGCTCGAGCAGAAGTGGGGCGTCTGGTTCGCGATGGGCGGTACGGGTGCGCTGGTGAATGCGCTCGTGCGATTGTTCCGCGAGGAAGGCGGCACGCTCAGGCTCGACGCCGAAGTCGCCGAGGTCACCGTGGATGCTGGCACGAAGCGCGCGACCGGGGTGCGTCTCGTGAACGGTGAGCACCTTGCCGCCGACGCGGTGGTGAGCAATGGAGACGTCGCGCGCACGTACATGGATCTCGTGCCGGCCGTTCACCGCACCCGGAACACTGATGCGCGGATGACTCGGCTGCGGTACTCCATGTCGCTCGTCGTGATCTACTTCGGCACCGACCGGCGGTACGAGGACATCGCACATCACGAGATCCTGATGGGACCTCGATACGAGGGCCTGCTCGAGAACATCTTCACGGACAAGACGCTCTCGAAGGATTTTTCACTCTACCTGCATCGGCCCACGGCGACGGACCCGTCGCTCGCGCCACCGGGGTGCGACAGCTTCTACGTGTTGTCGCCCGTGCCGCACCTGGGGGGCGACACCGACTGGCGCACGGCCGCGCGGCCCTATCGCGACCGGATCATGGCGCACCTGGAGGAGCGATACCTCCCCGGCCTGTCGCGGCATCTGGTCACGGAGCACATGATCGATCCGCTGCACTTCCGCGAGACGCTGAACAGTCACTTGGGCAGCGCGTTCTCGGTGGAGCCGATTCTCACGCAGTCGGCGTGGTTTCGGCCGCACAACCGCAGTGAGGATATCGCGAACCTGTACTTCGCCGGAGCGGGCACGCATCCGGGGGCCGGCATCCCGGGGGTGCTGAGCTCGGGAAAGATCGTCGCGGAGATGATCGGGAAGGCGTGAGCGCGGCGGCCGAGCTTACCGCTTCATCAGCTCACCAGCTCACGATCTCACGGGTGGAAATCAGAAACGGCGGTTGGGCGCTGGCGATCGATCGTCGTGCCGTCTCCCAGCTGGCCCATGTTGTTGCGCCCCCAGCAGTACGCGACAGCGGTCTCGCGCGGGCCAGCGAGCGATCCGCAGGTATGACTTGCGCCGGCGGCGATCGGGCCGAAGCTGAGGGCACCCGTTACGGACTTCGGCGACGTCGCATTCGACTCGCTGGTGCCGATTCCCAGCTGTCCGTTGGTGTTTGCACCCCAACAGTACGCTTCCCCTGTCGATGCGACTCCGCAGGTATGCGCGCCACCAGCGGTCAGCCGCGCGAAGGCGACGCCGCCAGCGACGAGCGCCGGGCTGCTGCGCGTGGTGGTGCTCCCATCCCCGAGCTGACCAGCGTCATTCCGTCCCCAACAGTACGAGGCGCCCGCGAGCGTGATGCCGCACGTGTGGCCGCCACCCACGACCAGCGACCGGAACATCAGCCCGCCGACCACCTGCGTGGCCGTGCTGCGATCGATCATGGAGCCATCGCCGAGCTGGCCGGCGTCGTTGCGCCCGCCACACCACGCCGCGCCGTCGGTGGTGAGCACGCACCCGTGCGTCGTGCCGTCCACGCGCAGTCCGATGCTCGCGACCATGAAGACCGCGACATCGTACGAAAGGAGCCCGACTTGCGTCGGCGTCCTGAGCAGTTGCGTGCCGTCCGGTCCGCGCCCCCAGCAATACCGCTCGGCAAACAAGGAATATTTCCCGCTGGACTGCTCGTCCCACAGGCAGGAGTGATCGCCAACGCTCTGAGTGGAGACTGTACGGCCCTTCGGCGTGAACGGCACCTTCACCGGCACGAGGCGCGTTGATTCGCTCTGACCGTCCCCGATCTGTCCCGCGGCGTTGCTTCCCCAGCAGTAGATCAGGCGAAAACGAGCTCCAATCCCGCAGGTGTGCGAGTCGCCTGCCGACAGTTCGTCGAAGAGGATCGGGCCGAACGCGGAGACCGAGGTGGCGGCGGTGAGCACGCCGTCGAGCGAGGCGTTCAGCGTCGCTCGGCCTACCTGGTACGTGATTCGCCAGCGCGTGCTGGCGAGCCCGTTCGCATCCGTGATCGCGGTCGAATCGGAAACCGCCGCATCGAAGAAGCTGCGAAAGCTGACGGGATAGCCGACGGCAGGTGAGCCATCGACGAACCGCACGAGTACCGTGAGCTCGCTCGCCACGAACGACCCGGTGTGCACTTCCGTCGCGGAATCCGGGGCGCTCGAGAACACGATCGTCGCCGGAACCGCCAGCGCGGTTTCCGTGAAGGTGCTCGAGAACGCTCCCGCTGTCGCGGTGAGCGTGTACACGCCCGGCTGAGCCAGTAGCCAGGTAAAGCGACCACACTCACCAATACCGGCATCATCGGTCGCCTGCGGGCCGCACGAGAGGACGGCGCCGCTTCCCACCGGCATGCTCCACGTAACGGGTACGAACGGTACGCCCCTCCCTTCGGCATCAGCGACGAACACGGTGACCGGCTGCCTCAGCCTTCCTCCCGCCGTGACCCGCTGTCCATCCCCC
>JANLTI010000035.1:0-5568 GCA_031362845.1 Gemmatimonadaceae bacterium
GAGTTCGACCTCGACCTCCGGCGCACGGTGCGCAGCTATCCCGCCGAGTCCATGGACGAGGGCATCGCGGTGACGCCGGGCGGAAGCCAGGTCTGGGTCGGCAGCAACGACAAGCACACCGTGACTGTACTGGATGCCGCCAGCACGAAGCAGCTCGCGACGCTGGAGGGCTTCGGCTTTCCGTACCGCATCGGGATCTCCCGGTCGGGACGCGTGGCCATCGTGAATGACCCGGTCAGCAACCGCATCTGGATCTACGAAGTCGCGACGCGGAAGCGGCTGGCGGAGATCGACCTCGCCAAGGTGGCCGGCATCAAGGCGCCCGCTGGTGGACAGCCGGGCCAGACGGGCGCCGGACCGGAAGGCGTGACCTTCGACCCGATCGCCGATTTCGCATACATCACGCTGCACGGTACCAACCAGGTGGTGGCCGTGGATCTGTCGCTGCTCAAAGTCGTGGGGTTCGGGCCGGTGGGAGCAGGCCCGGACGGCATCGCATTCTCACCGGTGATGTCGCGGCGGTGATGTCGCTCGGTTGCGCGGACGAGCCGCACTCCGTCAGGCCGTTGCGCGAGCCTGCAGCCACACGGCGAGCTCCGACCAGATGGCACCGTCCTGCAGCAGCAGGGTCAGGAAGTACGTGACCACCTGATCCTCGGGGAATCCGAGCGCCGTGCGATCTGCCGCGCGGCGCACGGCTGCGCCCTCCTGCGGTTCCACCTGGGTCGTTTCCGAATCGATCCGCCCGTTCTCGTTGGCAATCCCGAGCTCGTCGAGAAACGTTGCCATCATGGGCCGGCGGTGGCCCAGGTGGAGATCGATCAGGTAGGAGCTGAGCAGCTGGACGTCGTCCAGGGGAAGTCGCGCTGCCTCGCTCACCAGTTTCGCCCGTGGCCAGGTGGCCACCGTCTGCGGGCGGAACTTCAGCGCACTCGCGACGGCATTGCGCGTCGTCGCCTTCACCCACCCGTTCTCGTCGTCCGCGAGCGCCGCCGTGATCGCCTCGGCGCGCTCCTCCGGCGAGAGCGCCTTCCACAGTTTGCGGACCGAGACGGAAGCAGGCGAGGCCGCGAGCGCGGCGAGGGCGGGACGAATCGGAACCGGTGTGGAAGGCATGAGGCGAAACTAATCGATCGGTGGTGCCGGGGCGGGGCGGGGCGGCAGGCGCTACGCGCTGCCTTGCGGGGCGGGCGAGGCGGCTGTGCCGCCCGCCCTTACGGGGCGGCAGGCGCTGCGCGCTGCCTTACGGGGCGGGCGAGGCGGCTGCGCCGCCCGCCCTTACGGGTACCGGCGCACTGCAGTGGTCAGTGTTGAGAGCATGCGCCGCAGGCGGTCGGTGTGAGCGCGGAGTTCGGCGACGAGGGGCGGGTCGCCGACGCGGAGTGGCAGCGCGATCTGCGCCTGGTAGTCGAGTTCCAGGACGGACCCGAGTGCGATGTCGATGAAGCTGGCGAACGCGTGGTCTGTCGAGCGACTGCAACCTTCCACGATGTTCGAACCGACGGAGATGGCCGCACCTCGCATCTGGGCAACCAGTCCGAATCGTTCGTCGGCGGGAAAGCCACGAGTGACTTCGTAGGTCACCTCGGCCAGATGCATCGCGAGCTCGACAACCTCGAGACGTCGAGGATCTCGCATGTGCGCAGTGTATCCCTCGCGATTCGCCGACCATCATCGCACTCGCGCACGCCGTACCCGTAAGCGAGCGAAGCGAGCGCCCCGTAACGATCGCACGCGCAGCGTGCCGATCGGCCCCGCAAGCCACTGCCCGCAGGGCATGGCGCCCCGCAAGCGAGCCGCGAAGCGGCGAGCGCGAGATCTCGAATTGGAAACCTGAACGGACACGGCGTCGTACGTCCCGGGAGTGTTCCAAACCCTTTTCCGATTTCCGCTGTCTCAGGTTGTGCACGCGCGCTGCGCGCAGGTCGCGGAGATCCGCACTGCGGGCAGCATGCCCACCCATCGCGTCATGCCACGTCCACTGTCGTTCCGCGTCGCGAGTGCCTGCACACTGCTTGCACTCTCTCTCCTGCTCGCGACCCAGGCATGGGCGCAGAGTCCGAATTCCGCTGTCGTCTCCACCGGCGTCGCGATGCAGCAGGGCGCGCCCATGGGGGCTCGCGCCACGGCGACCAGCGCGCGCGCCGCTCGCGTGTCCACGCCGCCCACGCTGGACGGACGCGCCGACGACGCGGCGTGGGCATCGGCGCAGGTGATCGACGAGTTTCTCGAGTACGAGCCGAACGAAGGCAAGGTCTCGCGCTTCAAGACGGAGGTGCGCGTCACCTATGACGACCGCTACCTCTACGTGCTGGGGCGCATGTACGACCCGGCGCCCGACAGCATCATCTCGCTATTGTCGCGCCGAGACGTGCGCACGAGCTCCGAGCAGCTCAAGCTCGTGATCGATTCGTACAACGACAAGAAGACCGCCTTCCAGTTCATCACGAATCCGGCCGGCGTCAAGCGCGATTACTACGTCTCCAACGACAACAACGAGGACCCGTCATGGGACGCCGTGTGGGACGTCGCCACGAAGGTCGACTCGGTGGGCTGGGTGGCGGAGTTCCGCATTCCGTTCAGCCAGATCCGCTACGCGCCTGGCGACGATCACGTGTTCGGCCTGATCGTCGTCCGTGACATCGCACGGACGGGTGAGCGCGTGTCGTGGCCGCTCATCAAGCGCAACGTGCAGGGATACGTCTCGCAGGCCGGCGCGCTCGGCGGTATCGGCCGCTTGCCCACGCCGCGACGGCTGGAGCTGCTGCCGTACAGCGTCGTCAAGAACGACACCCGGGATTTCGGCGCGTCACGCAGCGGCGGACTGGCACGGTACGACCATCCGAGCGGAATCACCGCGGGCGTGGACGTGAAGTACGGGCTGTCCTCCAATCTCACGCTCGACGCGACGATCAACCCGGACTTCGGCCAGGTGGAGGCGGATCCCGCGCAGCTCAACCTGACTGCGTTCGAGACGTTCTTCGAGGAGCGCCGTCCGTTCTTCCTCGAGGGCGCCGGCATCTTCAACTTCAACACCAACTGTGGCGACATCGACAGCGACTGCACGGGGCTGTTCTACTCGCGCCGCATCGGCCGCAACCCACAGCTCGCCGACTTCTACGGGGATGCGACGAGCGCGACGGCGACGCCGATCGCCGCGGCCACCAAGCTCACCGGCCGGCTCGCCAACGGCTTCTCCATCGGATTGCTCGACGCGGTGACCAAGCGCGTCGACGGCATCACGGCGCTGAATGGCCGAGTGCCGTCCATCGAGCCGAGCACCAACTATGGGGTGCTGCGCGTGCAGCGCGACCAGGGTGACGGGCAGGGCGACATGGGGCTGATGCTGACGGCGGTCAACCGGTCGCTCGATCCGGGCGGCGCGCCGTACCTGCGCAACGCCGCCTACACCGGCGGCCTCGACCTGCGTCGCCGATTCGCCAGCAACAACTACGAAGTGCGCGGCTACGTCGCGATGAGCGATGTGCGGGGCAGCGCGGAGGCCATCGCCGCGCTCCAGACGAATACGGTGCACGCCTACCAGCGCGCCGACGACGGCGTGACGTACGATCCCACGCGCACGTCGTTGCGCGGGGATGCCGAGCGCATTTCGCTGAGCAAGTTCGGTGGCGGCGTGACGCGGTTCCAGACGATGTATCAGCGCTTCTCGCCCGGCTTCGAATCGAACGACATCGGGTATCAGCGACGCGCCGACGAGCAGATGTTCCGCAACTGGTTCGCGTTGCAATTCACCAAGCCCACCGCGGTGTATCAGCGGGCGTTCGTCAACTTCAACGCGCAGGAGCGCTGGAGCACGGAAGGGCTGGTGCTCGGGAACGGACTCAATCACAACTCGCACGTCCAGCTGAAGAACTTCTATTGGGTGCACTTCGGCGTGAACGTGGACGAATTCATGACCGCGTACAGCGATCGGGACGCTCGCGGCGGGCCCGCGGTGCGCATCTCGCCGAACCAGAGCGCGTGGGGCGGCATCCAGACCGACAGCCGTCGCGCGGCGACGGGCAGCGTCTGGATGCGCGGGTGGAAGGGCGATGAAGGGCGGTCGTGGAACGCCGACGTCAGCCCCTCGGTGGAGTTCCGGATCTCGAGCCGGTTCTCCACGTCACTCGGTGCCAGCTACACCCGCAATGCCGACGACAAGCAGTTCTACGGGCGGTTCGGTGCCGTGGGCAACGACACGACGCACTACACGTTCGCGCGACTCGACCAGACGACGATCGGTCTCAATACTCGGCTCAACTACACCGCGACGCCGAATCTTTCGTTCCAGTTCTACGGCGAGCCATTCAACACGAATGGCCGGTACTCGAACTGGAAGGAGCTGAACGCTCCGCGTGCCGAATCGTATGCTGATCGGTTCACGAGCTACGGCACCGGCGCGCCGGAGTTCGACGGGTTCAACTTCCGCCAATTCCGCTCGAACACCGTGCTGCGATATGAGTACCGGCCCGGCAGCACGCTGTTCATGGTGTGGCAGCAGGGGCGGAGCAACTTCCTCACGCCGGGCGATGCGGAGTACCAGACGAATTACCGGCTGTCGCGGGATTATGACTCGCCGTTCCGCGATCATCCGAACAACACGTTTCTGGTGAAGTTGTCGTATTGGGTAAACCCTTAGGGCGGGGCGCTTCGCTTACGGGGCGGCAGGCGCTGCGCGCTGCCTTACGGGGCGGGCGAGGCGGCTGCGCCGCCCGCCCTTACGGGTACCGGCGCACTGCGGTGGTCAGTTTTGAGAGCATGCGCCGCAGGCGTGCGGTGTGGGCGCGCAGTTCGCTCACCAAGGTGGGGTCGCCGAAGTTGAGTCGCAGGGCGATTCGGGCCTGGTAGTCGAGTTCCATCACGGATCCCAGCGCGATCTCGATGAAGCTGCCGAACGCGCGATCCGTCGAGCGGCTGCAGCCTTCTACGATGTTCGAGCCTACGGACACGGCTGCGCGGCGCATCTGCGAGACAAGTCCAAATCGCTCATCGAGCGGAAAGCCGCGAGTGACTTGGTACGTGATCTCCGCCAAATGCATCGCAAGCTCGACGACCTCGAGTCGTCCGGGATCGCGCATGCACATAGAGTATCGGGAGAGTCTCGCCGAGCATCATCGGATTCGCCCACGCCGTACCCATAAGCGAGCAAAGCGAGCGCCCCGTAACGATCGCACGCGCAGCGTGCGGATCGGCCCCGCAAGCCACTGCCCGCAGGGCGTGGCGCCCCGTAAGCCACTGTGAGGACGGTTCACTGACGAATAACGCAAATGTGCCGGGAAAAAGCACCAGCTCTCGTCGCTGGTTGGGTAAGCTTGGATTTGGTCAGTAGATCCTGATGGCGATTTGCTCGATGGACCTGAAAAGCACCTCAACCTGGTACTCAGAATCAGCCTGCGACATATGCTGAACCAGTCGAAAAATCACGGCGGCGGAACGACCGGACTACCAACGTCAGACATCACTGTAGTACGTCGTTAATCCTCGCACTGAAGTGCAATATCAATCCTGGCCCCAGAGTGCGTCGGCAATCCAGTCGAGATCCTCTGTTTGTACTTGAGCCGCCTCTTT
>JANLTI010000073.1:0-59161 GCA_031362845.1 Gemmatimonadaceae bacterium
GGCTACGCCGCCCGCCCTTCCGGGAACTGATAACTGCACGACAGTCGCGGCCCGCGTGCGGTGCCCCGCACGGCCACGCGCCCCGTGACGCGGCGCGCCGCGCCGCCGCCCCGTAAGGTGCGCGCGCAGCGCCGCACCGCCCCGTTAGGCGGCGCGGAGCGTCCGCCGCCCCGCCCCTCACCCCACTACCGCCGCTTCCGCCGCCTCCATCATCTGCGGCTTCGCCGCCGGAGGCGTGCCGTTCACCGGGGGCATCAGCGCAATGGCGAACGCTTCGTCCAGCGTGCTCACGGGATGAAAGCTGAGCTGGACGCGCACTTCCTCCGGAATGTCCTCCATGTCCGCCTCGTTGTCCTTCGGCAGGATGATGGTCGTGATCCCCGCCCGATGCGCGCCGAGCACTTTCTCCTTCAGTCCGCCGATGGGAAGCACGCGTCCGCGCAGCGTCGACTCACCCGTCATCGCAACGTCGCGTCGCACCGGGCGCCCGGACATCGCGCTCACGAGCGCGGTGGAAATCGCGACGCCAGCACTCGGCCCGTCCTTCGGGATCGCGCCGGCGGGCACGTGCACATGCACCTCGATCGACCCGAGCCGGTCCTCGGGGATCTTGAGCGTCGACGCGTGAGTCGCCGCATACGTAAGTGCGGCCCGCGCACTCTCCTTCATCACGTCGCCGAGCTGGCCGGTGAGGATGAGCGACACGTTGCCCCACCCGCTCACCTGCACCTTCTCCTCTCCGTTGTCCGACGAGCGCTGCGCGCCATGCAGCCGACGGATGGCCGCTTCGACGAACATGATGTCCCCGCCCATCGGCGTGTAGTACATGCCCGCCGCCACGCCGATCTCGTTCTCCTCGTTCGCACGCTCGGGATGCACACGCGGCCGCCCCAGCAGGTCGCGCACGTCCTGCACGCTGATGTGGAAGTCGTCGGTCTCGCCTGACGCGAGCTTCCGCGCCACCTTGCGCGCCACGGCACCGACCTGCCGCTCGAGCTGTCGCACGCCACTCTCTCGCGTGTACTTGCTGACGATGCTCATCACGGCGTCGTCGTCGAACACGATGTTCTTGCTCTTGAGCCCCGAGTCCTCCAGCTGTCGCGGGATGAGGTACTTCTTCGCGATCTCCGCCTTCTCCCGCTCCGTGTAGCCGGCGAATTCCACCACTTCCATGCGGTCGAGCAGTGGTCCGGGAATGTTCTGGATGAAGTTGGACGTCGCGATGAACAGCACCTCGCTCAGGTCGAACGGGATGCCGAGATAGTGATCGGTGAAGGTGTCGTTCTGCGCCGGATCGAGTACTTCGAGCAGCGCGCTGGCCGGATCGCCCTGGAACGACGCGCCGAGCTTGTCCACCTCATCGAGCAGGAAGACAGGGTTGCGTGTCTTGGCCTGCTTGAGCCCCTGAATGATGCGGCCGGGCATCGCGCCGACGTACGTGCGACGATGACCGCGAATGTCCGCTTCGTCGCGCACACCGCCGAGCGCCACCCGCACGTACTCGCGGCCAAGGGAGCGCGCGATGGACTTGGCGATCGACGTCTTGCCCACGCCCGGCGGACCCGAGAAGAGCAGGATGGGACCCTTCGCCATCGCCCGCGCCTTCGCTTCCTTCCGATCCGTCACGGCCTTGTGCTCGCCGGTCACGTTCAGCACCGGCGTGGCGTCGTTGATCTCGGGCTTGAACGCGGCCACGGGCACCTCACCCGCCGCCTCGACTTCGTCCGCCAACTCCTTGGCGCGCAGCTGGCGCACGGCGAGGAACTCCAGCACCCGGTCCTTCACGTCGGGCAGGCCGTAGTGGTCTTCGTCCAGAACCACCTGCGCGCGTGAGAGATCCAGGTTGTCGTCGCTCCGATTGTTCCAGGGCAGCTCGGCGATCCACTCGAGGTACGTGCGAATGACCTGCGCCTCCATCGATTCACGGCCGGCGCGCTCCAACCGTCCCAGCTCGCGCTCCACTTCGGTGCGCGCGGCGGGCGACAGCTCGAGCTTGTCCAGCTTCTCGCGCAGCTCGCTGATCTCCTTGCTCTGGTCGTCGTCGCCGAGCTCCTTCTGGATCGCCTTCATCTGCTCGCGCAGGTACATCTCGCGCTGGCGCTCGCCGAGCTCCTCCTGCACCTGCGACTTGATCTCCTCCTGCATCTCGATCATCCCGATCTGGCGCTGCACGTGCACGAGCACGCGGCGCAGGCGGTCTTCCACCGAGAGGTTCTCGAGCAGGCCCTGTCGCTCCGCCACCGGGAGCTCGATGTAGCCGGCCACGAGATCGCTGAAGCGCCCCGGATCCGTGACGGCGTCGAGCACCTGATGCACGACCTCCTCGGGCAGTCCACGGCGCTCGCCGAGTTCGGCCGCGCGTTCGCGGATCTCCTTGTACAGCGCGACGAACGCCGGGTCGTCCTCGCTCAGCGGCTTCTGCTCATCGACCGGCTGGACGACGGCAGCGAGATAATTGTCCACCGTCGTGAACTGGAGCGCCGTCGCGCGCTGCTCTCCCTGCAGCAGGAGCTGCACGCCGCCAAGTCCACGCTGGATCTGCCCGATCCGGGCGATCACGCCCATGGAGTAGAGGATGTCCGGCGTCGGCTCGTCGGTATTGTCACGCTGCGCGACGGCGAACACGAGGCGGTCGCCCTTGAGGGCGGCCTCGATCGCGCGAAGAGTGCCCGGACGTCCGGCGGCGATCGGTGCGGTGAGTCCGGGAAAGATGACCGTTCCCCGAAGCGGGAGCACGGGCAGTGTCTGGCGCTGAGCCATTTCGTTACCTGGATGTTGAAGAGCAGCCCTGGAGCGACACGTATGAGTGAACGCGTCGCTCCTCGGCCGAGGTCCCGCAAAAGCGCACACTCCATTCCATACCACTTCCGACAGCCCGGCAGCCTCTGACACTTCTCGCCGTCATCATGACGTAGTGAGCCTGCCGCTGTGGCGGTTCTCCTTTCCCACGTCGCGTCGCCGTGCTACTATGTCCGCTTCCCGTCTCACCCTGCCTCCCAGTCGTCGCGTGCCCGACCCGCTCGCCACTGCCGCGGATGACGAGCTTCGTGCTCACGTCCAGCGCGCGCTTGCGGCCCACTACGAGCTCGACTGCGAGATCGGACGGGGCGGCATGGGCATTGTCTATCGCGCCAGGGACCGCCGGCTGAAGCGGCAGGTCGCCATCAAGCTGCTCCCGCCCGAGTTGGCGTTCCGCAGCGAGATCAAGTCGCGATTTCTTCGTGAGGCGGAGACGGCAGCGCAGCTCTCGCACCCGAACATCGTGCCGATCTACACGGTCGATGAACAGGAGCAGCTCGTCTTCTTCGTCATGGCGTACATCAGTGGCGACAACCTCGCCAAGCGCCTGCACGAGCGCGGAGTGCTCACCGTCGACGAGACGCGCAAGGTGATGCGGGAAGTCGCCGATGCGCTCGCGTACGCGCACGATCGCGGCGTCGTGCACCGCGACATCAAGCCGGACAACATCCTGCTCGACGCGGTGACCGGACGCCCCATGGTCACCGACTTCGGCATCGCGCGCGCGATGGATTCCAGTGGCGACAGCCGGTTGACGGCGACGGGGATGGCGATCGGCACGCCGGCGTACATGTCGCCCGAACAGGCGGCTGGTGAGCGCGAGATCGACGGGCGCAGCGATCTGTACTCGCTGGGCATCCTGGGCTACCAGATGCTCACCGGCGAGCCGCCGTTCACGGCGGGAAGCACGCCCGCGATGCTGGTCAAGCATATCTCCGAGCGGCCCGTGCCGGTGCAACAACGTCGCGCCGACGTGCCGCCGGATCTCGCGCGGTCGGTGATGACGCTGCTCGAGAAGGATCCATCGCATCGTTTCCCCACGGCGGCGGCGCTCGTCGGGGCGCTGGACGCACGCGAGTCGCCACCGTCCCGCGCGCCGGAGCCATCTGCGACGGCCGCCCCGCGGCAGACGTACACGCCGCAGTTGGACGGACCGTATTCGCCGGCGCCGTTTCTCTCCAGCGCGCGTCCCCTCGTGAACGCCAGCAGCGACGCGATGCGGCGCTGGGAGGCAGCGCCGGTCATTCACTTCCGCGGCAAGATCGCCCCGTACCTGTTCGTGAACAGCGTGATCGTGCTGTTCAGCCTGTTCGGCAGCCGCGACTTCTTCTTCGTCACCGTGTTCTGGAGCATCTACATCGCGTTCAAGTACGCGAAGCTCTGGAGCGAGGGCTACGACTGGCGCGACGTGTTTCGCCAGCCGCGCGAGAAGGAGGTGATGGAGGTCATCGAGGAGGCGGTGGAGTACGTGCGCGCGATGTTCGATCCCCAGTCGCGCGCCCGTTTGCGCGAGGAGCGGGCGCAGCGGAAAATCGTCGCGCGCATGACGCCCGCGTTGCCCTCCGGCTTCGATGCGTCGCCCGCGTCGGCGCATGCGCCCGCCTCGGCCTACGCCGTGCAACTCGGCGGCGCCCTGGGCGAGCGCGTTCGCCAGGCGATGGCCGATCGCGACGAGATCCTGCGTCGGGTGAACGATCTGCCCAAGTCGCAGAAGGAACAGCTCGGCGACGTGTCGCGCTCGGCGATCGCCCTCGCCGACAAGGTGCAGGGCCTCGCGATGGCGAGCGAGGAATCGTCGCGCCAGGATCTCGGCGCGGCGAGAGACCAGCTCGAAGCCGAGATCAGTACTCTGGAGAACGCGGCGAATCCACTCGAGCGCGGCAGCGAGGATCGGGTGCGGCGGCTCGCGTACCTCAAGCGGCAACGTCGCGCGCTCGTGGATGCCGCGCAACGAAAGGACGGTCTCGCCGCCAAGCTCGAGACCTGTGCATTGGCGCTGCAGAACATGCGGTTCGATCTCATGCGGTTGGGCGCGAGCCCGCAGATGCATCAGCACATCACGTCACTCGCCAACCAGGCGATGAAGCTCACCGAGAACGTCGATGACGCGCTCTTCGTCGCCGATGAACTGGGCCGCGTCGGTGGCCGAAGCAGTGGCGGCGCGGGTCGGGTCTCGGAGCGCGGGTGACGGATTCGCTGCTCGACCGCCTCGTCGTCGCGGTCGGCAGGCAGTACCTCGTCGACGCGGAGATCGCGCGCGGAGGAATGGCCGTCGTCTACCGGGCGCGCGACATCCGGTTGAATCGCCCCGTCGCCATCAAGCTCCTGCCGCCCGAGCTGGCGTTCAATGCCGATGTCCGCGAGCGCTTCCTGCGCGAAGCCCAGACGTCGGCCCAGCTCGCACATCCGGGCATCGTTCCCATTTATACGGTGGACGAGGCCAACGGACTCGTCTTCTTCGTCATGGCGCTCGTGACCGGAGAGACACTCGGCGAGCGGCTGGCCCGCGAGAAGCGTCTTCCGGTCGAGGAGGTGCGACGCATTCTCACCGACGTGGCGGATGCGCTGGCGTACGCGCATGCGCACGGGGTCGTGCACCGCGACGTGAAGCCGGACAACATCCTGCTGGATCGCGCGACGGGGCGCCCGCTCGTCACCGATTTCGGGATCGCGCGTGCGGCCGCCGGCGACACGCGCCTGACCGTCACGGGCGTGGCCATCGGCACGCCCGCCTACATGTCGCCCGAGCAGGCGCTCGGCGAGCGCGAACTGGATGGGCGCAGCGACATCTACTCGCTGGGCGTCATCGGCTATCAGATGCTGGCC
This sequence comes from Gemmatimonadaceae bacterium, assembly GCA_031362845.1. Lineage (GTDB taxonomy): Bacteria > Gemmatimonadota > Gemmatimonadetes > Gemmatimonadales > Gemmatimonadaceae > AG11. Next base: position 5,626 of record JANLTI010000073.1, read on the forward strand.
GGCGAGCCGCCGTTCAAGGCGTCGAACACGCCGGCCATGCTGGTGAAGCACGTCTCCGAGATGCCGCGGCCACTCGATCATCTCCGCCCTGATACCCCCCGCGGCATGGTGAACGCCCTCGCGCGGGCGCTGGCGAAGAAGCCGGAGGATCGCTGGCCCGATGCCACGGCGTTTCGTGATGCGCTCTCCGCGGCGCGGGAGCCGGAAGCGTATGTGGAACGCAGTCGTCCCTCGGATGCGCAGTATCCCGGGGCGGCGTGGCCCGTCGCCGCGGCAGGCAGCGGGCTGCGCCCGTACGATGCGCCAGCGCCGTTCGTGCCGTCTGCGCCCCTCATGCCGCCCATGCCGGCGATGCCAACCTGGGGCACGAAGGCCGAATGGAAGGAGTGGCGCCGCGAACACAAACGCTGGGACGTGGAGCGCAGGCGACAGGAGCGTGCGCTTCGAAAGGGACGCCACAGCGCGGAGCTGGACGCGACTCGTCCGGTGGAGGAACGCATCACGTCGTTCCGCCGGAAATCAATCGGCTCGCTCGCCACAGTGGCGACTCTCGCGGTGATCAACATCGCGACGTCCCCCGAATTCTTCTGGTTCCTGTTCCCCGGCGCCTTCATCACGCTCGGCGTGATCTCGCACGCAGGGAAGCTCTGGGCCGACGGAATTCCACTCGGCCGGATGTTCTCGCGCGGACGCATCGACGCTGCGGAGGGCGGCATCGCGGCCCTGTCGTCGGCGAACCGGGATGCATCAGGTGACGCGGCGTCACTCGCGCCGGCTGACGTCCTGGCGGGTGCGCACGGTGAGGCGGTTCGGCGCGCCGCCGCGGACCGCGCGGCCGTGCGGGAAACGCTGGCCCGCCTCGCACCGGAAGAGCGCGAGATGATTCCTGACGTGAGCCCCACCGTGGACGCCCTCGCGCAACGGGTCGGCACCCTGGCGCTCACGCTGCACCGGCTCGATGCGGACGTGGGCGGTGCATCGCTCACCGTGCTGCATGCGCGTGTCGCGGCGCTCCGCAGCGAGGCCGGTCCCAGCCCGTCGGCGGAGCAGGAGCGCCGCATCGGCCTCCTGGATCGCCAGCGCGTCACGATCGGTGAGCTCACGGAGCGACGCGGCGTCCTCGCGGCGCAGCTCGAAAGTGCATCGCTCGCGCTGCAGAACCTGCGGCTCGATCTGCTCAAGCTCCGCTCGTCGGGTCTCGGCACGGCGGTGTCCGACGTCGCCAACGCGACGCAGGAAGCCAAGGCGCTCTCGCGGGACATCGAGCACGCCGTGGAAGCCCTGCGGGAAGTCAAGCGGCTGTAGGTGCACGCACTCGCCGTGCTGCTTCACCAGCGGCTACCATTCGTCATGCAACGTCACCTTCTCGTCGCCTCGCTGTTCTTCGCGTCGACGGCCGGGGCCCAGGTGCCCGCCGACACCGCGCGCATTCCGCTGGTGCCACGGCCGCCCGTGGTGCGCGGCCTCTACGTGAACCGCTGGGCGACCATCGGGAACAAGGTGTGGGGCCTCGTCGACGTCGCGAAACGGACGGAGGTGAATGCGCTCGTGCTGGACGTGAAGGACGATCGCGGTTACCTCCTCTATCGCTCGTCGGTGCCACTGGCGCGCTCCATCGGCGCCGACCGGAACACGCCGATGCGCCCCGCCCGCCTGCGCGCGCTGCTCGATACGATGCGCGCGCACGGCATCTACCCCATCGCACGCATCGTCGTCGCCAAGGATCCCATGCTCGCCACGGCCCGGCGCGAGTGGGCGGTGCAGCGTCGCACCGATGGGAAGCCCTGGCTGGATGCGCACGGCAATCCCTGGCTGGATCCGCACCATCGTGCCGTGTGGGCCTACGCCGCAGACCTGGCGGACGAAGCGGTGCGGCTCGGCTTCAGCGAGGTGCAGTTCGATTACGTACGCTTTCCCGACGATCGACGGCTGCTCGCCGAGGCCCGCTTCCCGCTCGCCAAGGGACGCCGGCGTGACGCCGTGATTCGCGAGGAGCTCGGATACCTCCGCCAGCGCCTGGCCCCGACGGGTGCATCGATGGCCATCGACGTCTTCGGCGCGACGACGACGATCGACAACGACATGGGCATCGGGCAAACGTGGGAGCAGTTTGCCGATCGCGCGGACGTCGTGCTTCCCATGACCTATCCGTCGCACTATCCGCGCGGCAGTTACGGCATCGCGCATCCGAACGCCGAGCCGTACGCCGTGCTCGATCGTGCGTTGCGAGGCGCCCGCGTGCGCAACCGCGCCATCAGGAATGCCGGGCAGGTCGTGCCCTGGTACCAGGACTTCACGATGGGCACGCCGAGCTACGGTGTGCCGCAGCTTCGCGCGCAGATGCAGGCGGGCTACGACAACGGGATGTTCAGCTGGATCCTGTGGAATGCGGGAAGCCGATATACGGTGAAGGCGTTTCGGCCCGCCATCCTCAGCGCGAGCGAGGAGTCACCCACGTGGATCGCGAGAATGGCGAGCGACACCATCGCGCCGTCTGCGGTGATCGCGCCGCTCAAGGTGACGGCGCCACCGGACACGCTGCGCCCCTCGCTGCCGCCTCGCTGATCGAAACGCTCACCGCGCCAGCAGCGCGGCAATCGCGTCGGCCGCCTGGCGAGGCCACTCGTCGGGAAGGAAGTGTCGCGCTCCGGGAATGACGTGCATCGTCGCATGGGGAATCGCCCGGGCGAGCCGCCGGCCGAGCGAGACAGGGAGAAATGGGTCGTGCTCGCCGCACACGATGGCGGTTGGGCAGGCGATCTCGCCCAACCGTGCGCCCAGCGTTGCCGTTTCGCGCGTGTCCAGCGCGCGTAGATGTCGGACGAGTGTGTCGCGACCCTCCATTGTCGCGAAGGGGCGCAGATAGCGGTCGATCGAATGGACGGCGCGCGACCGATCGTCGTATCCGCGCTCGAGCTCCGTCCGCACCATGGACAAGAGCCACGGCGGCGGAAGTCGGCGCGTCAGCGGCAGCGTCGCGCGCGCGATCATGAGGTCTCGCGTGGCCCAGTCGCCGAACCCGGTGCTCGCCAGGAGCGCCAGGCGCGCGACTCGACGGGGCGAGTGAACGGCCAGCGACTGCGCTATCGCACCGCCCACTCCGTGCCCCACGACGCACGCGGCGTCCACGCCGAGCACATCGAGCAGTTCCACGATGCGTTCACCGTGCGCACGAAGCGAAAGCGGGCGCTCCCCGGGCGGATCGCTGCGACCGTGCCCCAACAGGTCGAGCACGATGAGGCGATGCCCAGCGGGCGCGAGGGACACGACATCGCTCCACAGATGGCCGGACGTGGCGAAGCCGTGAACGAAGACGACGGGCTCGCCCGCGCCACGCGTTCCAGCGGCGTAGTAGTACAGCCGCGCACCGTGGAGATCGACGAATTCACCGCGCACGACACGACGGGCAGGAGCGAAACGCGACGCGAGCGGGAACGGTCATCGTGCGGGCAAGATGCCAGACGCCGCGATGCGCGACAAGCACGACGCGATGTGCATGCAATGAGCGACGGTCCGCCGTCGCGCCGCAGGCTTGGCGCCGATGCGCGACGGGCTGGCGACTCGAGTCGCCAGCCCGTCTTCACTCGATGAACGACCGCCGAGCGTTATCGCGGCGCCTGGCGCTGCGCCTGCTCCATGCGCGCCTTCATCTCGGCCGTGTGCTTGTCGAACACGACCTGCTGATCGGCGGTGAGAATCGCACGGATGTCGGCGCTGGAGCGATCGCGCAACGCGCTGCTCTTTCGCATCAACTCCCCGCGGTCGCCGCCATTCTGCAATTCGGTCCGGAGCGCCATCATCTCGGGCTGGTACTTCTTCTGGATCTCGTCCAGCCTGGACTTCTGCGCGTCCGTCAGCTCGATCCCATCGAGCTGCACGTTGCGACGCGACTGCCCACCCTGTTGCATCGCTCCCTGCGCGCGAGCCACCGCGGCGCTGGTGATGAGCAGAGCGGCAACGAGCGCCGCGATGCGGAGTGCCTTCATGTCCGTACCCTCGTGAGGATGGAAAATCCGTAACGAAAAATTCAAGTCGTTGTTACGACGTAACTTACCGAGACCCCTCTAGCGGGCGCGGGTGAATCTGCTATGCTTACCCGCCGTTCGCCGCCGCGTTCCGTCCGGCACCGCGATACGTCCGCCCGGTTCGACCGCCAGCTATGCGAGCCCCAAAGTGACCCTGCCGTTGCCGCCCAACTCTCCTGCCAGCCTGTCGACGCCCTTGGCGCCCGGATCTGCCGGCCCAGCGACATCACCCGCCCCACCCGTCACACCGCCGCCGCCGCCCGCTCCCTCCGGTCCTGTCAGGTTTCCCCTGGACTGGATCATGACGCACGCGTCGCCGGCGATCAAATATCGCGCGCTCACGGAAGTCGCCCGAATGACGCCGGCCGAATCCGAGAAAGTCGGCTCACTCCCGTTTACGCACAAGCCGGCGCTGATGCTGGCGATGCAGCAGGCGCCGGATGGCACGTGGGACGGCGGAATGCTCTCTGTTCCCACGTCCCGTGCCCTCCACTTCGAGGGCGTCGGGACTATCCCTGCAGTAAGACGATTGATCGAGTATGGATGGCACAGGGATTCGCCACCGCTCGCGCACGCGCGCCGCGCCCTGTTCCGCCTCCTGGCCGAGGACGAGGACCCCGCCTATCTGTACGAACTGGGCGGCAAGCTGGCGCCGGACGAGGATTCCGTGCGGAGGGGTCGGGCGCTGTTGCGGGAGGCCGCCGCGGCGGCACTTGCGCAGGCCGGATACGAGGGAGACCCCCGGTTGCGTGGAGCCGCGCGTCGCATCCTGAATCGCATGGCGGACTACCTGCGCTCCCCGCTGGCCCAGAAGCCGTTCATTCGTCAGGGCAACCAGCACATGCTCGCGGCGGAAGCGTCGCCACCGTCGTTCTACACGGTGATGATGCTCGCGTACATGCCCCTGTTCCGGGCGGAGCATCACCGGGAGATGGACGCCCTCTATACGCATCTCGCGCAACCGCAGCCGCGTCAGGAGGCGGTCCAGCTGATGGGAAAGACCGCGCGACCGGTGCCCCACCTGGTGCTTGGCGACATGCTGCCGCACCGCAATGCGGCCGATGCGGACGTGCCGTTCGCGCTGTACTGGCTCGAGCTGATGGCGCGACTCGGTTTCCTGAAGCGGAACGAGAACTGGGCAAAGCTGTTCGAACGCTTCCTCGAGGATCGGGATCGGGAAGGGGTTTGGCATCCGCACAAGGGCACGGCGAGCCCCAAGAGCTCGAACTCCTTCGTCTGGCCCACCTATCCGCTCGAGACCGTCGAGATGGGTGACGAGCGATGGGCGGACATGACGTTCCGCCTCGGCCTCATTGCGCGCCTCAGCGGACGACCCATCGAGATCGGCTGATCAGGCGTCGAGTGCGTGATGAGCCGAGGCTCGGTGGGCGGCTCGCCCCCGAGGCGATGTTTCCGGCGGGCCACTCGAACATTCGTACGCGGCGCATCACGCTTCCCGACGGCATCGAACTTCGTGTCGCGGAGGCCGGGCCGCCGACGGGCGTCCCCATCCTGCTGCTGCATGGGTGGGGTGCGTCAGTGTACATGTGGCGCGAATGGTTCGCGCCGTTGGCCGCGGCGGGACGCCGCGTGCTCGCCATCGACCTGCCGGGTCACGGACTCTCCGACAAGCCCGCTGAGGCGAAGGCGTACTCGGTGGCCGGCATGGTGGCCCGCGTCCGGCAGTTCCTCGACGTCGAGCACATTGAACGCGTCGATATCGTCGCCCAGTCGATGGCGGGCACGATCGCGTTGGAGCTGGCCCTCTCCGGCGACGCGCGAGTCGCGACGCTCGTGCTGATCAACCCGGCGTGCTTCGGCCGTATCGGCCTCCAGCGGCTCGCGCGGGCGGTGAGCCCCGGGATCGTGGATGTCGTCCTGCCTCGCCTGGTGGGGCGGTGGGTAGTGGCCAGGGCGCATCGACTCGTGTACGGGGACCCCTCGAAGATCACCCGGCACGATGAAGAGGAATACTGGGCACCGTCGCAGTTCCCTTCCTACGCACGCGCGATGCGACGCCTGCTGCACGAGTTCACGTGGACCCGACCATCAGCGTCCGTGATGGCCGAGCGGCTGCGCGGACTCGGGTCGCCCGCCCTGGTGATTCTCGGCGCGCGCGACAGGCTCGTGCGCGAGGCCGGCACCTATGTCGCGGCGCTGACCCACAATGGCGCGCCGCTGAATGTGCGCGAAGTGAGCGCAGGCGGACACGCGGTGAACGAGGAGCTTCCGCAGGAGGTGCTGCAGATAGTGTTGTCGTTCATCGCGGGCCGCCGGCCCGTCGCGTGACAGCACCGCGACACGTAGCCGCCAGCAGTGGGCTGTGCTATATTCGATGTACGAAATCGATCCAAAGACCAGGCCGGCCAGGGGTGATGCGTGACGCGTCGACTCGAGCCGGTCGGCGGTGGGGGACACGCGCATCGGGCGCGTGAGGCTGCGGACCCCTCCACGACCGTCCGGCATCGGGCCTGACGACACATTCCGTGCGCGGTCGCGCCCACCCATGGGCGGGCGAGATCGCATCCTTCATCAACCGCACCGCTGCAATCGCGGCAGGTCCGCGAGCGTTCGGTGCATGCGCTGGTCCCGGAAGTCCCGGGATCGCGGCCCCGGCGCACCGCATCAGGACGAATGACCGACATTTCACCGACCCTCGCTCAGGCCGAGGCAGCCGCAGGACCGGCGCTCACGTTCGCCGATCTCGAACTGCACCCGCTCATTCTTGGCGCCATCGCCGACGCGGGGTACACCAGTCCAACACCGATCCAGCGCGACGCGATTCCTCTTGCCCGCAGAGGCCGCGACATCATGGGCCTCGCCCAGACGGGTACCGGCAAGACCGCCGCCTTCACGCTGCCGATCATCGACCGGCTCATTGACGGCCCTCGGCGCACGCGGGCGCTGATCCTCACGCCGACGCGCGAACTGTGCGTGCAGGTCGAGGAGAGTTTCCGCAAGTACGCGAGCCACGCGCCCATCTCCGTCGTTGCGGTGTATGGCGGCGTGCCGCTCGACCCGCAGGAGAAGAAGCTGCGCGCCGGCGTCGATGTCGTGGTGGCCACGCCGGGCCGCCTGATCGATCATCTGGAGCGCCAGAACGTGGTGTTCGACGACCTCGAGGTGCTGGTGCTCGACGAAGCGGACCGCATGCTCGACATGGGCTTTGCGCCGCAGATCAACAACATCGTGGGCCAGATTCCCGTCTATCGGCAGACACTGCTGTTCAGCGCCACCATGCCGCCGGAAGTCGAGGCGCTCGCCCGCAAGTATCTGCGCAAGCCGGTGGTCGTGCAGGTGGGGGTGCGCTCCGCCGCGGCGAGCACGGTGACGCATGCCGTCTATCCCGTCCCGCGCGAAAAGAAGAACGCGCTGCTGGTGGACCTGCTCACGAGCAAGGTGCACGATTCGGTGCTGATCTTTTCGCGGACCAAGCACGGTGCCGACCGCATCGTGCGCGACCTGGAAAAGGCGGGGCTCAAGGCCACGGCCATGCACGCCGACAAGACCCAGGCGCAGCGCACGCGCGCACTACAGGATTTCAAGGATGGTGTCACCAGCGTGCTCGTCGCGACGGACATCGCGCAGCGCGGGCTCGACATCTCGGGGATTACCCACGTCATCAACTACGACGTGCCCCAGCAGGCGGAGGATTACGTGCACCGGATTGGCCGCACGGGCCGCGCGGCCAAGGAGGGCGATGCCTACACCTTCATGTCGCCGGACGAGATCGGCATGGTGCGAACGATCGAGCGCATGATCGGGACGCCCATTCCGCGGGTCTCGGTGCCCGGATACGATTTCGGGACGGTTGCGGCGGACTGACCGCCCCGACCCCAGCAGCCGCGAGCCGAGGTTCATGGAACCGTCCGAGACAGCCACGTCCCATGAGCCGGCCACGGCGGCGGCGAGGTGGAGACGCTGGTTCGCGATCGAGCATCTTGGCCTCGCGATCACCATGGCATATCTGGCGCTCGCCGGACTCGGCATGCTGCACCGCGCGCTCGTGTTCCTCCGCTTCCGCATCAACGTGCTCGACTATGCGGAGCCGAGCGATTTCCTCATGGCGGCACTGCGCGATCCGCTCATCGTGCTGGTGTGCGTTGCGCCGATTCCCGTCGTCGCGCTGTACTATCGCGGTGCGACGTGGCTGCGCGGTCGGTTGCCGGCGAACCATGTGCTGACCGGCGGACGGCGTGCCGAGGAATTCCATCGTCGTCACCGGTCGACCCTCTTCGGCATCACGGTGGCGCTCTGGGCACTGGCCGCCTCGCTTCACTACGCGAAGCGCGTGGCGACCGACCTTCGCGAGGGCAAGGGACGCCGCGTGCAGATCGAGCTGCTGTCTGGCGATGCGCGTTTGCCGGGCGACACGACGACGCTGCTGCTTCTCGGCACGACGCAGAAGTACGTGTTCCTGTACAATCCGACGCGCCAGGTGAGCTCGGTGATTCCAGTGAGCAACGTGGCGCAGTTGTGGTACGACGGTCGCCGGCCCGTGAAACGACCGGTTCAATAGCGCACGCGGCCGAGCCGTGACACCACGAGCGTGTCGGCGGCCCGTCCCCGACGTGCGATGAGTGTCAGGTTCGCCGCACCGTGACCCAGCCCGCGCACGTCGAACGCGATGGAGTCACGCGTGGTGGAGAGCGACACCCCGTGCGCGTGTCCGAGCGCATGCCGGGCAATTGGCTCGCCGTCCGAGCGCACGGTGAGCGTCCGTTGTGCGGTGTCGATGCGCACCCGCACCACCGCGCGTCGTGACAGCGCCTCGTCGCGCGCCCTCGCCAGCGCGCCAGCGGCCTCCGCGATGGCATCGCGCACCGCCAGCCGGTCCAGCTGGATCGACAGCGCGCGCACGACCGTCACGCAGACCAGACCGGCGAGCGTCATCACCAGCACGAGCTCGATGAGGCTGAACCCACAGCGGTACACAGCAGATGCGCGTTGCATGGATGCACGATGTCTCGCCCGCGTTCGGCGTGCACCATCCAATCCATGCACCGACGATCGATCGGCGCGCCGTCACGTTGACGACGGTGGCCCGTGCACCATCTTCTCCGCTCCATCCTCCCTCGCCGATCTCTCATGACCCGTCGCTCCGCCATCCGCTTCGCTGCGGCGCTGGTGCTCGTCGCACCCGCCGCGACGTTCGCGCAGCAGTCCAACGATTCCGCGTACACGGCGCGCATTCGCGAGCTGACGCCGACCGACCCGAATTGGTCGTTCACCACGGAGCTCGTTGATCACCTGCCGGCGTCGCGGACCGTGCCGTCGCCGCTGAAAGTGCTGGGCTACGTTCCCGGGACGATCGCGCGGCTGGCCTACGTCGAGGAGCTCAATCGGTACTTCCGCGCGGTCGACGCCGCGTCGCCACGGGTGAAGGTGTTCTCGCTCGGCATGAGCGACGAGGGGCGCGAGATGATCGTCGCCGCCGTGGCCGATTCGGCGACGATTGCGCGGATCGACGAGTATCGCGCGATGACGGCACGTCTCGCCGATCCGCGGGGCCTCGCGCCCGCCGAGCGCGCGCGGCTGGTGAAGGAGGCAAAGCCGATCTACTGGCTGACGGGAAGCATCCACAGCCCGGAGACGGGCAGCCCCGAGATGCTGATGGAGCTGGTCTATCGCCTCGCCGTGGAAGAGAGCGAGTTCGTCTCGTCCATCCGCGACGGCGTCATCACTCTCATCACACCGTCTACCGAGGTCGATGGGCGCGACCGGCAGGTAGATGCGGCGCGGCTCTCGCGCTCACTCGGGCTGGGACCCAGCGGCGTGTCGCTGACGTACTGGGGCAAGTACACGGCGCACGACAACAATCGTGACGGCATGGTGCTGTCGCAGAAGCTCACGCAGCACGTCATGAACGGATTTCTGCACTGGCACCCCACGGTGATGCACGACCTGCACGAATCCGTGGCGTTCCTGCACACCAGTACCGGCACGGGGCCCTACAACGACGAGTTCGACCCGATCGTCATCAACGAGTGGCATACGCTCGCGTACCAGGAAATCAACGAGCTCACGAAGCGCGGGCTGCCCGGCGTGTGGACGCACGGATTCTACGATGGCTGGGCGCCCAACTACATGCTCGCCATCGCGAACCTGCACAATTCGATCGGCCGGTTCTACGAGACGTACACGGCGATGAACGCCGACTGCCACATCACCAACTTCGGCGTCGCGCAGACCGAACGCCGGTGGGATCGCCCGAGCCCTCCCGTGAGCGGAGTGAAGTGGTGCATCCGCAGCAACATCAATTTCCAGCAATCGGGTGTGCTGACCGCGCTCAAGTACGTCGCCGATCATGCGGCCACGTTCATGGACAACTTCGTGGCGAAAGGAGAGCGGCAGATCGCGAAGGGCACGCGTGCGGCACCGTACGCCTTCGTCATTCCCCGCGGCCAGCGCCGGTCGGCCGAGGCGGCCGACCTGGTGAACCTGTTCCGTCAGCACGGCACGGAAGTCCATGTCGCGTCGGCCGACGTCACCGTGGCGGGCGCCACCGCGAAGGACGAACGGGTCGCGGTGCGGGCTGGCGACTGGATCGTGCGAATGGATCAGCCGTACACCCAGACCGTGCGCACGCTGCTCGCCATCCAGCAGTTCAAGCCCGACCTGCCCTCGCCCTACGACGACACCGGCTGGACGCTCGACGAGCTGCGGCACGTGGAGACGCTAAAGATCGCCAACGCGTCGATTCTCACCGCGCCGATGACGATGTTGTCGTCGGACGCTTCCGTGCGCGGGAGTGTGGCTGGTGAGGGTGGAGTGCTGCTCGTGCCGCATCTGGGCGACTGGCGGTCGGCGGTGCTCCCGTGGAAGTCCGGAACGGCGCGCGTCTCGATTGCGGACACGGCATTCAGCGCTGGTGGAAAGAGCTGGACGCGAGGCACGTTCATCGTCGAGGGTGCCAATACCGTCGCGCGTGACGCCATCGCCGCGCTCGGGCTGACCGCCACCGCCATGCAGAGCGCGCCGAGCGTGCGCCGACATGCCGTCGTGGCCCCACGCGTGGCGCTCGTGCACTCCTGGATCGAGACCCAGAATGAGGGGTGGGTTCGCTTCGCGTTCGATCGGATGGGCGTTCCCTTCACCTATCTCGCCGATCAGAAGCTCGATCAGCCCGGGCTGCTCGACCGGTTCGACGTCGTCGTCTATCCGCACGTGAACGGGCCGGCGACCACGATCGTCAATGGCCGGTCGCAGGTCGGACCGGCGATTCCGTGGAAGCAGTCCGCGCTCACGCCCCACCTCGGCAAGTGGGACGAGACGGATGACACGCGGAAGGGGATGGGACTCGGCGGACTCGCCGCCCTGCGTCGGTTCATCGAGCGCGGCGGACTGCTCGTCGTCGAAGGCAACAGCACGCGAGTGCCGATCGATTTCGGGCTCGTGCCCACCGTGAGCGTCGCGACGTCGCCGAAGCTGCTCGCGCGTGGCGGCGTCTACCGCGCCCAGCTCGTGAAGCCGGAGAGCCCCATCGCGTACGGGTACGAGCGCACCACGTTTCCGCTGTACTTCAACCAGGCACCCCTGCTCACGGTGCAGGCGCCGCCGACCGCTGCGCAGCGCCCGGTCGGCGTGGACAGCGCCATCACGAACGCGGGGGAGCGACTGCGTGCGCGCACGATCGTTCGCTGGACGCCGAAGGCGGAGGAGCTTCTCGTGTCCGGCCTGCTCGACGCCGGTGAAGAAATGGCGGGCCGGTCGACCGTCGTGGACGCCCCGCTGGGCCGCGGACATGTCGTGCTGTTCGGCACGCGCCCGATGTGGCGCTGGCAATCGCAGGGGGCATTCGCCCTCATGCTCAATGCGATGGCCAACTGGAATTCGCTGGACGTGAACGAGCGCGGCCCGGGCACGGCGCCAGTCACCGCCGCGGCTGCGGCCGGCCGGTGACGCTATATTTCCACCTCCCCACGCACTCCCCATGAATATCTCGATCGAATACTGCACGCTTTGACAGTACGAACCCCGGGCCGTCGGTCTGGCGGCCGAGATCGCGGAACACTTTCCCGGCGCGAGCGTGGAGCTCACGCCCAGCAAGGGAGGGCGGTTCGAAGTCGTGCGGGACGGAGTGCCCGTCTTCCAGAAGTCGGTGCTTCGACGACATGCGGAACCGGGCGAGATCGTGCGCCTGCTCCGGGCTGCCGAATGAGCGCTATCGCGACGTAACGTCTGATGGAGCGGCGCGTCCTTCCGGCGTGCGGACCCCTCTGACATCGCACCCTGTTCGCACCACCGTATCACGCCCCTCAGAATGCGCATTGCCCTTTCCACCGGCGGCGGCGACGCTCCGGGTCTCAACGCGGTCATTCGTGCCGCCGTGCTCTCGGCCATCAACCGCGGCTGGGATGTCCTTGGCATCAAGCGCGGCTTCGCCGGACTACTCGGCGAAGACGAGGTCGTGCCGCTCACCAAGGATTCGGTGCGTGGCATCGCGCATCTCGGCGGGACGATCCTCCGGACGACCAACCGGGGCAACCCGTTCTGCTATCCCAGGAAGCAGGCGGATGGCAGCCACGTGGATTTCGATCGGTCCGATGAACTGATCGAGAACGCGCGGAAGCTGGGCATCGAGGCGATCATTTCCATCGGCGGCGACGGCTCGCTCGACATCGCCAACAAGCTCTGCGCCAAGGGCATGAAGATCGTCGGCGTGCCCAAGACGATCGACAACGACGTCAGCGGCACCGTGACGACGTTCGGCTTCGATACCGCCGTCAACACCGCGCTCGAGGCGATCGACAAGCTGCACACGACGGCCGAGAGCCATGACCGCGTGATGGTGATGGAAGTGATGGGTCGCGAGGCAGGATTCATCGCGCTGCACTCCGGTGTGGCGGGGAGCGCGGACGTCATCCTGATTCCCGAGATCCCATACGACATCAACCGGGTGTGCGAGAAGATCATGTCGCGCGCTGCGCATGGCCGTCATTTTTCCATCGTCGTCGTCGCGGAGGGCGCGTACCCGAAGCACGGCGCGTCGCATACCATGGGCGAATCGATGCCGGGCGAGGCGAGACGGATCGGCGGCGTGGCGGATCAGATCGGCCGTGAGATCGGGCTGATCACGGGCAAGGAAGTCCGGTCATTGGTCCTCGGCCACCTGCAGCGCGGAGGACAGCCGACCGGGTATGATCGGCTCCTGGCGACGCGATTCGGCGCCGCCGCCGTGCGCGCGATCGCCGACGAGAAGTGGGGGCACATGGTGGCGCTGCAGACCCCGCACATCGTGACCGTACCGATCGAGGAGTGCTTGCGCGAGACCAAGCGCGTGGACATCACCCATGACGTCGTGCAGACGGCGCGAGCGACTGGGATCAGCTTTGGGGATGAGGGGTAGTCAGTCGTGTTGCGCAACGCTCAGTGCTCACCGCTTTTCCCGCTTCCTGCTCTCCGCTCACGAGCGGCATACGGGTCGGGATGCCGCAGGAGCGCGATGAGCAGGAAGCACGGGGCGGTGTGCGGTGGGCAATGGGTGCCCGCAGCTCCGCATCATGATCCCGCGCGTGGGACAGTTCGTCCAGCGCCGTGGACAGTCCAAGACTCGCTCCTGTACGGCTCGCTGTCGTAACTACCTGTCAGACAAGAGCTTGACGCCACGGCAGAATCTCTGATCAGTGGCACTCCCCCTGCCTTACCTACGGTGGACGCGCGAATGTCCGCGCACCGCTGGAGATTGCCTGATGACCCTTCGCACCTTGTTCGTCACGCTCGTCTGCACGGTCGGCCTGGCCGGCGTCGCGACTGCCCAGACGGGAAGCGACGACGTGCCGAAGGCGTATCGCCCGCCACCGGGCATGTGCCGGATCTGGCTGAGCAAGGTGCCGCCCAAGCAGCAGCCCGCGCCGACCGACTGTCCGACCGCGGTGCGGAATCGTCCCCCGAATGGCCGCGTCATCTTCGGCGACGATTACGTTGAGAAGTCCGACAAGGGCGATCGCAGGGATGTGCCCTTCCTCAGGAAATTCGGCGACGATCGGAAGAAGCCGTAACGGCGAGTCCGCGCGCGCACGAATCTCGCCCCATCCGCGCGCATGCGAGACGTAAGAGACCAGTACCTCCCGCCCGACCACGAGGCATTCGTCGGGGCGGAGCCGCCCACCGGCCGCGTGATCGTCATCGCGCCGACCCGCGCCGCGTGCGAGACGATCGAACTCGCCGTGGGACTGCACATCGAGACGTATCTCGAGAAGCACTTCGGCGCGCGCGTGCGCGAGCTCGCCCGTTCGCGCCGCGGTTTCGGGATCGTGGCGGGCACAGGCTCGGGAAAGACGCTCGCGATCCGTCCGATCGCCGAAGAGCTCCTGGGAACCACCGACTTGCGCGTGGGCGTGATCAACCGGGAGCGCGAAGCGACGCCGGACACGCCGAGCTGGAACATCGTCATCGTGACGACGGGAATCGCGCGTCGCTGGTTCCAGGATGGGGACATCCTGCCGCAGGACACCCTCATCGTCGACGAGATCCACCAGACGTCTGCCGAGCTGGAGCTCTGCCTCGCTCTGGGCAAGCGGGCCGGGTGCCGGTTCATCTGGCTGTCGGCCACCGTGGACCCGACGTTCTATCGCAGCTACCTCGAGAGCGCGGACGTGCTCGAAGTCTACGCGTTCGACCCGGCGAAGGCGGCAAAGGTGGAAGTGCTGCGGAAGGACGTCGGCGAGTTTCTCGACGACAAGTTTCTCCAGCGCCTCTACAAGGAGAAACGCGGCGTCGCGATCTTCGTCCCGACGCGAAAAGGCGTGGAGCAGGCGGCGGAGAACGTGCGGCTTCGTGCGCCGCGCATCAACACGGCCCATTACCACGGCGGCGAGCCCATTCGCGTGCTCCGGCCGTTCCTGGAAGGCGAGGAGAGCAAGCCGTACTTCCTCGCCATGACGGCTGCGGGACAGAGCGCGCTCAATGTGCAGGGGCTGGACACGGTCATCATCGACGACACGCGCTTCACGTCGATCGTGGAGAAGGGAAAGAACGTGCTGACCAAGCTGCACCTCGGCGCGAACGAGATCCTGCAGATGGCGGGTCGGGTGCACGGCCGCGTGGCCGGCGGACGCGTGTTCATCCTCAGCGATCGCGCCATCGACTTCGCCACGTTGAAGCCGACGGCGCCGGAGTTCCAGCTCGCCGGCGATTCGGAGCGCGTGGCGATCACGTGTGCCGACATCGGCGTCGACGTGGCCGATCTCGAGCTCCCCGTGCCGCTGGACCGCCTCGCGTATCGGCGGGCGAAGGAGTTCCTCGAGGGGCGGGGCATCATCGAGCACGGACGGCTCACACGGTATGGACGCGCCGTGGAGAAGATGCCGGTGGAGCGAGAGTGGGCAGAGCTCCTCGTGAACGCCGACGACGCGCTGGTGCCGTATCTCGCCGTCATGAGTGGCATCGACAGTCTGCACCGCATGACGCGTGAAGAGCGTCATCTCGAGGGCCTGATCCTGCCGGGAAGCGATCATCTCACGGCGTACAACCTCTACGCCGAAGCGTACGCCGTGTCCGGCTTCATCGGCGACGTCTACGGGCTGCCGCGCCATCTCTTCCACGAAGAGGAAATTGCGGAGTGGGCCGAGCGGCGTGGCGTGCTGGTGAAGTCCGTGGAAGACGCGGCGCTGGGCATGGCCAGCGTGTATCGCGGTCTCAGCATGCCGCTGCCGGCGGAGATGCCGATGGCGCACGAGGGCACTCGCCGGCAGTTCGCGCAGTTGCTCGCCGAGTACATGCCGTTCGACCTGGTGGTCGACGAACAGACGGCGTGGGGCGAGGAAGCCCGCGTCAGCAAGACGAGCGTCTGTGGAAGCTGGGGCGCGATCGCGGGAGAGCTGCGCTATTTCGCCGACCGCTCGGGCAACCCCCGCGCATCGATCGAGGGCACCCAGCTTCCCATGGACGTGCTGCGCCGATACGCCACGGGCGACGAAGCGGAGCTGGTGTATGACGGCGAGCGACGGAAGGCGCCGCTCGTGCTCAGGCGACGAGTCGAATATTTCGGCTTCGAGCTGGAGCGCGAAGTCGAGGCGGTCGACGTGTTTCCGCCCGGGCGAGAAGCGGCAGCACGCATGGTGCTGGCCGACGCGCTCGCGCGTGGCGAGGCGCGGCACTTCGCGGTGAAGAACAACCTCGGCCACATCGATGCCGTACGTGAGGCGTACCGTCGTTCCGGCGGCCTGCTGCCACGGCTGGGGCAGGCGGATCTCGCGGCGCTGTACGCGCACCGGATGGCCACTGTGGGATCAGTGACCGAGTTCAAGCAGGCCGACCTCGACCTGGCGTCGGAGCTCGAGACGATGTCGCCGCGGTCGGAACGCGCGAAGTACGATGCGCTGCCAACACGGGTGCAGGTGCGCGATCGCGACGTCGAGATCGACTACGACGTCGAGGAGGACGGCGGAACCACGCGGGGCGTTGCGCGGCTGCGACTACCGGAAAAAGTGGCACGCTCGCTCGCCGAGAGCGAAGTGCCGACGCTCGACCGTCCGGTGCGCTTCGTCGTGTATCGCGGGCAGCGCGGATCGGTTCGCGCGCGTACGGTGACCGAGCTCCAGTCGCTGCTGGATGCGCCCTGGACCGACGATGAAGTGGCGCGCTTCAATCGCAAGCGCGACGAGCAGCGCGAGGTGAATCAGGTCAAGCGGCGCGAGCGGTCGGGACATGACGCCAAGCGCGGGCTGCGCGAGGGGAAGCGACAGCAGCGTCCCGGCAAGAGCGAGCGTAATCGTCGGTCGGGTGGAAACGAGCAGGAGTCGTACATCGGCGCGCCGCTCCCGGGCGACGATCGTGCCTCCAATGCCCCCGCCGGACAACGTGGACGGTCACACGGCCCAGGGCGCGGCCCGAAGCGCGGCCCCGGCGGCGGATCCTCGCGCGGACCGGGTGGACCTCGCGGAGGCGGAGGACGGGGCGGTGGGCGCGGACGCTAGCGGCGGAGCGCCCGCGATCCATCAGGCTGTTCGGTGTGCAGGCGCCCGTCACTCGTCCGGGGCGGATGTCTCGGGCAGGTCGACCGTGTAGCGCTCTTCGCGCACGAGGGTGAAGCCGCGCGCCAGGTAGTTCGGGAGCGCGTGCGGCGCGTCGAGCGAGCAGGTGTTGAGAATCATTCGCGCGGCGCCGAGTGAGAATGCCTCCTCCACGGCACGCGTCAGCAGCCACCCGCCGAGCCCCTGCCCGATGAACGCGGGCACGAGTCCGAAGTACATCAGCTCGACCGTGTCGTTGGGATGGTGCTGCAGCTCGAAGTAGCCGGCCGTCTGCGTGGCGACGGTGAGCATCCAGACGTGGACGTTGGGCGAGGCCAGATAGGTCTCGAGCTCGTCGTCGCTCCAGACGAGCCGGTCGCGCCAGAGCCATTGCGCGCCGACTCCGCCGTAGAGCACGCGATACTGCGCGGCCGACACCGGTCGGAGGCGGTGCACACTCGCTGAGCCGGCCGGCGGAGGCACCGGACGGAACTCGGCGAGCGCGCGGAGTTCGAGGTGCGTGCGCGTCACGTCGATGCGGGCCGATGCGGGCGAGGGCATGGCCGGAAGCTAATTCTGCGGACGTCGACCGCAGTGACGATGGTCACGCGGGTGGCGGCGTCCGGCTCGGAGGCCGCCGAATCGAGAGCCACTGACCGGATACGCTGCAGTGCACATTGCTAAACCCATATTACACAAGTTGTTACAACGCCATTTGACATTAGGACCGACTGGTCCTATTTTTCGCGGGTGACCAAACGCCGCCTGGCCATTCTCGATGCCGCCGCACGCCTGATCAGCCAGCAGGGCTTCACGCATACATCGGTGGATGATGTGATCCGGGAGGCCGGCCTCAGCGGAAAAAGTCATTTCTACCACTACTTCCCGTCGAAGGAAGCGCTGGGGTTCGAAGTGCTCGACCGGCAGTTCGGGCGATTCGCCGATCGAGGGTTGGCCATCCTGCGCGAGCCGATGATCGAGCCGCTCGACCGGCTCTCGCTCTTCATCGACACGCTGGTGGCGTTGCAGCGCGAGCGCGACGCGCGGAACGGCTCGCCGTTCGGGAATCTTGCCGGCGAGCTGGCCGATTCGCACGAGGGGTTCCGGCAGCGCCTCGATGTCGTGTTCGAACGGTGGGCGCAGCAGCTCCAGTCGCTGTTGTGGGAGTTGCACGACCAGCTTCGCGAGGGGGTCGATACGGCCCGGCTCGCGCGCTTCATCATCGCCGCGCTCGAGGGCGGGATGCTCATGACGCGCGTGACGCGTGATGTCGCGGTGATGGAAGGGATCGGTGCGGATCTCAAGCGGTTCGTCGCGACGCACCTTCGGGACGGCGAGTTGATCCTTCGCACGATCGCGGAGCGGGAGCTGGCGCAGTCGGCATCGTAGGGAGTCAGGCAGTGCGTGAGAGGGCGGACGCCCTCGCACGGTCACCGGGTAGGAGAACGCACGATGGAGCTCACGATGAATGGCTCGGGCGATGTGGCGCAGCGCGCGCGCTTCGAGGAAGAGGCGCTGGTGCACATGGACGCGCTCTACAACTTTGCGCTCAAGCTCGCGCGGGTGCGTGACGACGCAGAAGATCTCGTGTCGGACACCCTGTTACGTGCCTTCGAGCGGCGCGAGCAGTACCGGCTCGGCACCAACATCCGCGCGTGGTTGTTCACCATTCTGTACCACGTGTTCGTGAGCCGGAAGCGGCGCATCGGCGCGCGCGAGGTGCAGGAGGGCGACGGGGAAACGGGGTGGTCGGTGCAGGATGCGGTGGGCGAGGCCGATCCCGAGGGACGCTTCTACGATTCGTTTCTGGACGACGAGATCGTACGTGCCATCGACGCGCTGCCGGACGAGTACCGGACGGCGGTGGTGCTCTCCGACATCCAGGAGATGCGCTACGCCGAGATCGCGCAGATCCTCGGCATTCCCGAGGGTACGGTGAAGTCGCGTCTGTTCCGGGGCCGCCGCCTGCTCCAGCGGAAGCTGCGGGGATACGCCGAGGAGATGGGCTACATCAAGACGCTGGCGCTCGCGTCCTGACTGAAGACGCGGCGCCCGACCTACTCACCAACCAACCTTCTCACCTGCCTGCCATCAGGAGTGCAGCTTCATGCGGTGCCGCGCCGCCTTCGCGCGATTACCGCACGTGGCCATGTCACACCACCGCCGCCGGCCGTTCTTGGTCTCGTCCTGGAAGACGCGACCGCAGCGGGGGTCGGCGCAGCGGCGCACGCGGTCGAGCTCTCCGAGGATGAGGGCGTCGGCCGCGCTCTCCACGATGGGGATGAGCAAGCCGGCGAATGCATCGCCGACGGCGACGAACTCGCGCGCGAACGACCCGTCGTCTCGCAACTCGAGTCGCCGTGTGCCCGCGCTGCGGCCCAGCACCCGGTTGATCTCATTGAGCGCATCGAGTCTCGCCGGCGTGGCGTCGCCGACTTCGGCGAGCGCGCGCAGCACGAGGCGAACACGCCTCGCGTCGCCGAGAACGGCGAGCGCTCCGGCTGGCTGCTGAAGCGCCCGGCGCTGCATGGTGCCCGCCCGTTCGGCGTCGAGCACCTGCGCAGCCAGTAGCCAGTCGGCGAAGCGACTGAAATCGTGCAGTGCATCGGTGCCGCGCGCGCCCGAATCGGTGTTGACGAAGTCGAGCCAGAGCCGTTCCGCCACGAAGGAGAATGGGAGGCGCCGAGGCTGCGCGGCGGACCGGAATGATGCGGTGAGCTCGAGTGGGGGCGCCATTCGGCACTAGCATATCCCGCGATCCCGGGGGCGGCAACCGGCTGCCGACGCATGCGGCGAGCGGTACCTTGGACGCCCACGTCCAATGGAGCGTCCCGCCATGTCATCGCTGTCCAATGCGCCTGTCACTCGCGTCACGGTGGGATCGGCGAATCCCGTGAAAGTGGGTGCGGTGAGGGCAGTCGTGGACCGCCTCTTCGCCGGGGCCCAGGTGACGGCAACAGCCGTGGCGAGCGGCGTTCCCGATCAACCCTGGGGCGACGAGGAGACCATTCGCGGTGCACTGGCGCGCGCGCGCGCCTCGCGCGACGCGTCGGACGCGGACATCGGCATCGGCATTGAAGGGGGCGTGGTAGAGAATGCGGACGGCACTGTGCGCACGTGCGCCTGGGCGGCAGCGGTGGCGCGCGACGGCCGCTACGGCATCGGCGGTTCACTCGCCCTCACGCTGCCATCGCGTGTGGCCGAGCTCGTTCGCGCCGGTAGTGAACTCGGCCATGCGATGGATACCGTCACTGGGACGCACAATATCAAGCAGGGCGTCGGCGCCGTCGGGATCCTCACGCACGGCCTGGTGACACGGCAGCAGGCGTACGAAACGCTCGTCGCCTACGCACTCGTCCCGCTACTCGACCCCGGCTGATCGAAGCGGCACAGTCGATGCCTCGTGTGAGGGTCCCCAGACCGGAGTCCGACATGACCGAGCGCAAGCGCGAACTGATCGAGCCGAATGAAGGCGACAGTCGCTACATCCGCCGCGACGACGAAGGGAAGTTCACCGAGGATCAGGTGGACGTGGGCCGTTCGCTGTCGCAGGACCAGAAGCAGCACGCGAAGACCGAGTCGAAGCCCGGTCACGGTGACAAGGGCGACGGCAAGACGACCTGACGTCAGTCCGACGCCAGCGCGCGCGGCACGGAAGGCAAGCCCGGGTATCGCGCGCGCCGGCGTCCGAGTCGCTGCACGCCGTCGTACGCCGCGTACTTGTAGGCGTCGGCGAGGGACGGATAGTTGAACGCGGACTGGATGAAGACGTCGAGCGTTCCGCCGAGCGCAATGACGGTCATGCCGACGTGAATGCCCTCCACGGCGCCCTCGCCCACGATCGTCACGCCGAGCAGGCGTTGATCCTCCGGGTGAAACACCAGCTTCACGAAGCCGTCGGTCTCACCCAGCACCTGCCCGCGCGTGTTGAGACGATAGCTGGCCGTGCCCGTCTCGCAGGGCACGCCGCGCGAGACCAGTGAGCGCTCGGACTCCCCGACTGTCGCGATCTCGGGAATGGTCCACACCGCGCCCGGGAGCACGTCCGATACCTGACGCTTGTAGTTCAGGTCGAACATGTGACAGACGGCCACGCGCGCCTGTTCCACCGCCGCCGACGCCAGGCAGGCGCCGCCGATCACGTCGCCAGCCGCGAAGATGTGCGGCACCGCGGTGCGATACTGCCCATCGACGCGCACGAATCCCCGCGCACTGGTCCGGATGCCGACCGACTCGACGTCGAGCGCACCGGCGTTCCCGACACGACCGGTGCACGTGAGCACGACATCCGCACTCAACTCCAGGCCGTCGGACAGCGTGACGTGGGCGCGACGATCGCTCACCCGTACCGAGCGCACGTCGACCTCTCCGAGCACCGTGATGTTGAGGCGGCCGGTCATCGCCTGGCGCACGGCATCGCTCACGTCGTGATCGAGGTGCGAGAGCACTCGCGCCCGTGCGTTCACCAGTGTGACGCGGACGCCGAGGGCGGCGAACGTGCAGGCGTACTCACAGCCGATCGCACCTCCGCCCACCACGATCATCGACGTGGGAATGCGCTGCAGGGTGAGCACCGACGCGCTGTCCACGATCACGTCATGGTCCACCACGAATCCCACGGGCGCCTCCGGCGTCGCGCCGGGCGCCAGCAGGAAATGACCGCCGGTGACACGTCTCGTCGGCTGCCCGTACCGCGTGACCTCGACGGTATGCGCATCGACGAATCGCGCGGTTCCCTGCATGGTCACGACGCCGTGCGCGTCGAGGTTCTGATCGATCAATTCCCACGCCGCGTCCACCGCGGATCGCTCACGCGGGAGCAGATCGGCGAGGGCGATGTTCGGCTGCACGCGAAGCTCCAGACCGAACAGTCCGCGGTGCCGCAGTCCGGAGAAGTAGAGGGCCGACTCCCGGAGTGCCTTTGCCGGGATCCCCATGTTCACCGCGGCGCCGCCCGGCTTGGGCGCGCGCTCGATGATGCAGACCCGCTTGCCGAAATAGGCGGCCTGCGCCGCTCCCTTCTCGCCAGCGGGGCCGGCACCGACGACGACGAGATCGAACTGGTCCTGTATGCTCACGACGGCACGGACGAGGGCGGTGAGGCGAGGGCGTCTTCCCGGTACACGAGCCACCCCGTCGTCTCTTCGGCCACGAGCTCGACCTCCGTGCCGATGGGAAGCGTCAAGTTAGGACTGTCGTGTCCGGCTGGAAAGTCCATGAGCACGGGTACGCCGAGGTCCGCCACGAGGTCGAGCACGAAGTCCTCGAACTCGTCCTCTTCGGAGCGATCCAGCGAGAGGTGGCCGAACACGATCCCTTTCACCTTGCCGAGCAGCCCCGCCGCGCGAAGCTGCACCAGGCGCTCATCCACGAACGACATCGGATCGCGTACCTCCTCAAGGAAGAGAATCGCGTCGGTCGTGTCGATCTCGTAGGGCGTGCCGATGGTCTGCTGGACGAGCGCCAGGTTGCCGCCAACGAGACGACCCACGGCGCGGCCAGGTTTCACCGTCCTCGCGACGTCGCGACCGAAGCGCGCCGTGGGACGTGGTGTCGTGAGGGCAGACAGCATGGACGAGGTGGTGATGTCTCGTGCACTCGGAATCAGGTCATCCGCCGTCGGTCCGTGAAATGCACGCAGGCCGGCGAGTCGCATGAGCCAGAGATGCAGCACCGTGATGTCCGAGTAGCCGACGAACGACTTCGGATTGGCGCGGAAGAGCTCGGGATCCAGGTACGGCAGCATGCGTACGGCACCGTAGCCGCCGGTGCCCCCGATCACCGCCTTCACGCGCGGGTCGAGCCACATCCTCGTGAAGCTCTCGGCTCGACGTTCGTCCTCGGCCCGCTGATAGCGACGCGTCGTGGACAGTTCCGGATCCACCAACACCCCGTATCCCGCGCGCTCGAGCGCGCGAACGCCGCGCGCAAGCCAACCCGCGCGCGGAGAATACGAGGAAGCGACGACGCCGATCGTGTCGCCCTTCTGGAGCGGTGCCGGACGGAGCAGCGGGACCCGATCAGACATGCGCCGCCGGCACACCGTTCGTGGGCGTGTCGGCGTCGTCGTCGTTGGTGACGTCGTCCGTGGCGGCCGCGCCCGGCGCGTGCTCGTGCCGTGACGACAGGCTCGGGCTGCTCAGCATTTGCTCGACTTCCTTCTGCGAGCTGATGGAGTCGCTGATGCGGTCGCCGATGAGTCGCGCGGCGTCGAGCGACGCCGTCACCGATTCGATGCCCGCGCTGCCCATCTGCAGGCGGAGCAGGTCCAATCGGATATTCTCGATCGCGGCGACCGTCGCGGACAGGCGTTCAGCGGCGAGCGATCGGGCTGCGCGCACGGAGTCCGCGACTCCGCTGCGCTTTCCGCCGACGAGCGTGTCGCCGCCGCGATCGAACATCGCGAGTTGCGCATCGAGCGCGTCGATGCTCTGCCGCAGCGCGCCGGCGTCTCCCTCGAGGCGGCGCACGGTCTCGGGAAGCGCGGACAGCTCGCGTCGCAATGACTTCGGCAATGCGTCGAAGAGGTGGTCGGTCGCGCGGCCGAGGGCGACTTCGGTCAGGAGCGGCATGCCGAGCACGGGGCGCTCCGCCTTCGCGGATCCGATCGATGCGAGCCTGGCGACTCGCGCGCCCCACGGTCCCTTCCAGAACGCAATCGACATGGCAGCGAGCCGCGACGCGAGTCGCAGCCGCACGAACTCGCCGCCAAGCGCCACGCCGGAAAAGGTCAGGGCGGAGAGCGAGAGAAAGATCGTCGCGTACACCCACGCGTCCGCGCGTTCGAGCACGCCACGATTCATGGTGCCCAGTTCCCACATCGCCGACTGCTGCCAGCCGAAATAGGCGCCCATCGCAGAAGTGCCGAGCGATGCACCGAACATCACGCGCATCGCGCGACGGAACCACGATGAGCTCTGCCGGCGCTCGTACTCGATCTCTTCGCTGCGTGCGAGCTGATGTTCGCGCATCGCCGTGTGCAGGTCATCCACCACGTACCCGTCCGACAGGATGCGACGAAGTCGCATGATCCCCGGAATGAAGCTGACCATCCCGAGCGGGACGAACGGAACGAGAAAGGTCCACGCAACGCTGGTCGCATACACGAAGGACACGCCGGCCATGGAGCCGATGCCGAGCACCGCGATGCGAGCGGGCAACTCGCGCTCGCCCTGATTCAGCCAGACGCGCAACGGCGCCGGAATTTCCTTCGCGTGCTCGAAGGCCAGATCGATCGCCTCGGCGAAGCTCTCCGCATTGCGGTATCGCCGGAGCGGGTCCTTGTGCAGGCACCGCTGCACCGCGTTGGCCAGCCGCGGCGGTACGGCGGCGGCGACACTGGTGATCGTCGGTGCCGGCGTCGCGAGATGCTGCGTCACGACCTCGGCGCTCGAGCCGCCGTCGAACGGAAGACGTCCGGTAAGCGCGTAGAAGCCGACGACGCCGAGCGAGTACAGATCGCTGCGCGCATCGAGCGGCTCACCGGCCGCCTGCTCGGGGCTCACGTAATGAGCGTTGCCCATCACGCGGCCGTCATGCGATCGTGCGCTCGATTGCATGGCGCTGGCGATGCCGAAGTCCATCACGATGGCGCGTTCGCTGCCACGCTCGAGCATGATATTCTCGGCGCTCACGTCGCCATGAACGATCCTGGCGCCGTGCGCGTAGGCCAGCGCCCACGCCACCTCGCGCAGCACGCGCGCGGCCTGGCCCGGCAGCAGCGGACCACGCGTTCGGATGCGTTCGCCGAGCGTGGTCCCCTGCACGAACGCCATGACGATGTAGGCGTATCCGCCGCGCTCGCCCGCGGCGTAGACGCTGACGATGTTCGGGTGCGTGAGGCTTGCGGCCGTCTGCGCCTCGCGGAGAAACGCAGCGCGAAGGCCGGGTTGTGCCGTCAGCTCGGGAGGCAGGACCTTGATCGCGACCGGCCGGGACAGCCGTACCTCGCGCGCGAGGTAGACGATGCCCATGCCTCCTCGGCCGAGCTCGCAATCGAGCGAATACTCGCCGGCGAGGGCCGCCTGGAGCGCGATGAAGTCCGCGGTGGGGTCGTGAAGCATGGACGAAAAATAAGGCAGGGCGGGCTCGGCTCGATACGCCAGCGCGACGCGTGGGAACTTCTCACCCGTCCCCAAGTCGTTGATAAAGGTTAACCCACCGTTCCCGACGCCCCGAGGTCAGTCGTGTCCGCGTTCTCGCGCCCGAGCCCGTACGCTAGATTGCAGGAGATGCCAGCCCCACTGCCCGACCAGCCTGCGACCTACTTCCGGAAGGGTTTTGGCCTCAAGGCCGACGTCCAGTCCGAGCTGTCGGCTGATTACAACGGCCGAGTCGTCGACACCCTCCGTGAGCACGACTACACGCTCGTGGTGGACGACGTCACCATCATGCTGGCGCGCGAGTTCGGCTTCTGCTACGGGGTCGAACGGGCGGTCGAGTACGCCTACCAGACCCACCGGAAGTTTCCCGACCGACGGCTCCTGCTCGTGGGCGAGATCATCCACAATCCGCATGTGAACGACAAGCTCCGCAGCATGGGGATCGAGATCATGACGCCGGGTGCGGACGGCGCGTTCGACTTCTCGCACATCGGGCCGGAGGATGTCGTCATCCTGCCCGCGTTCGGCGTGACGATCGCCGCCTTCGATGCCCTGCGCGCGACTGGCTGCGTGCTGGTGGACACGACCTGTGGCTCGGTGCTGAACGTGTGGAAGCGCGTCGACGTCTACGCGCGCGACGGCTACACGGCGCTCATCCACGGCAAGTACTACCACGAGGAGACTCGCGCCACGGCCTCGCAGGTGATGAAGTATCCGGGCGGCAGCTACCTCATCGTGCGCGACATGGGTGAAGCACGCGAGGTCTGCGATTACATCGAAGGGCGCGGCGACCGAACCTCGTTCCTCGCGAAATTCGGCAAGGCGGCCTCGCCGGGCTTCGATCCCGACGTGCACCTCCTGCGCGTGGGCGTGGCGAACCAGACGACGATGCTCGCCAAGGAATCGCTCGCCATCGGCGAGGAGATCGGACTCGCGATGGCGCGGGCGCGAGGCGATGCGGCGCGGGCGACCGACTTCCGAACCTTCGACACGATCTGCAGCGCCACGCAGGAGCGCCAGGACGCGGTGATGGCCCTGCTCGAGGAGCCGCTCGACGCGATGATCGTGATTGGAGGGTTCAACTCCAGCAACACCATCTCGCTGGCCGCACTGTGCGCGGAGCGTGTGGCGACCTATCACATCGAGGACGCCGAGGGCATCGAGCCGGAACTGGGCACGGTGCACTACCGCGCCGCGGGTGTGAAGCACGTCGAGGAAACGCGCGCCGGCTGGATGCCCGCGGGACGGCCAGTGCGCATCGGTGTCACCGCCGGCGCGAGCACGCCCAACAACAAGATCGGCGAGACGGTCGGGCGGATCCTCGCGACCAGGGGACTGGTGTTGGCGACGCCGTAGGTCGTTCCATTGCATCCGCTACCCCGACGCACTCCGTGACGGCGTTCTTCTCCACCTACCTCGCCCTCGGCGACTCGATGTCGATCGACCTCTATCCCGCGCTCGATGCGGGTGAGATCGACGTGGCCGTCGCGCTCGAGCGCGACGCGAACGCCGGCGCGGTGGCGCCTCTGGGCGCGGCGTCGCTGTTGTACGAGAATGACGATGCTCGCTGGCCGGAGGATCAGGGTGGCGATCTGGCGTCGCGCTATCCCGGCGTGGTGTTTCGCAATCTGGCCAGCGACGGCGCGACCATCGGCGACGTGTTCGGCGAACAGCTCACGCAAGTGGACGCGAGCGATGACGAGACGCTCATTACCCTCACCGTGGGCGGGAACGACCTCCTCAGTGCGTTCTCGAACCGGCCGCGTGCGTCATTACTGGACGCCATTGCTCGCGATGTTGCCGATGCCTACGAGATCCTGCTCGAGTCGGTGCGACGCGTGCGGCCCCGCTCGCTGCTGCTGCTCTCCACGATCTATGATCCGTCGGACCGGCTCGGTCGCATTCCCGGCGTGCTCGAAGACGCGGGAAAGCTGCCGCTCGACATTCTCGATCGGATGAACGATCACATTCGCCGGCTCGCGGGTGGCACGCCCGGGACGGCGCTCGCCGACGTGTACGCGCATTTTCTCGGGCATGGAGCGAGCGCACCCGAGGCGGATCGCTGGTACTGGCGACGGTCGCTGATCGAGCCGAACGCGGTGGGGGCGCACGAAATCCGGCGGGTGTGGCGCGATGTGCTCGACGAGGAGGAGCTGCGCGGATGAGTCGTCTTCCGTCACGCGCACCGCATCCGGCTCTCGCGGCGTGGACCGCGCTTCGCGAGCACGCGCTGGGACGCGGCGCCCTCGTGACGCTCGTGAACGCCGACGGCAGCGCCAAGCCGGAGGGCGCGCACCTGGCCCTGGCGGACGACGGACGCGCATTCGGCAGCGTCACGATCGGAGGGTGCGCCGATGGGCGGGCGCTCGTCGTCGCCGCGGAAGTCGTGCGCACCGGTGAGCGACAATCGTTCACGGTGCCCCTCGGCGAAGAGGACGCGCTCGCACTCGGACTGGGGTGCGCGGGCGACATCGACCTGCTCGTGGAGCGCGTGGGCCATGCCGAGGGCGATCCGATCACCGCGGCAATGATGGCGGCCGAGTCGTCGCTCGAGCGAGGCGTGCGCGCCGTACTGGTGACGCCGCTGGACGGAGCCGTCGGACGGTATCTGCGTTCCGAGGATGGCTCGAGCGCGGGGGGCACGGGGAGTGCGGCACGAGATGACGCAGCGTCCGCACTCTCGTTGCGCGCACTGCGTGGCGGCGACGCATCGTCGGGTGTGCATGAGGAAGGTGGGAGCCGCTGGCTGGTGCAGCTGCTCACACCCGTGCGCACGGTTGTCATCGTCGGTGCCACGGACATCGCGGCCGCGCTCTGCGTGATGGTCGCACCGCTCGGCTGGATCAGCGTCCTCGTGGATCCGCGCGACGAGCTCCTCACCGAGCCACGGTTCGGTGCGGCGTCGGAACGACTCGCGGCCCTCCCGGCCGAGGTGGTGGCCGCGCGGGCAGGCAGCGAGAGCGCGGCCGTCGTCATCGTGGCGCACGACTACAAGGTCGAGCTCCCGGTGCTGCGCGTCGCCCTGCGTGGATCTGCCGCGTACGTCGGCATGCTGGGCAGCCGGAAGCGCGCGGCGGCGGTGCGCGCCATGCTCGCGGACGACGGGCTGACCGAGTCGGAACTCGGACGCCTGCGCGCACCGATCGGCTTGTCGATCGGTGCGCAGGGCGCCGCCGAGATCGCCGTGAGCATCGTCGCGGAGCTCGTGTCCACGTGGCGCCCGGTGGCGCGCGCGCCCGACGCGTCGGCGCAATGACGGATGCGGCACCGTACCTGGCGACGGTGGTGGAGCATTATCGGCGGCCACACAACCAGCGCGCGCTCGCCTCGCCAACACATGTGCACGAAGGCGTGAATGCCTTGTGCGGCGATCGCATTCGCATGGAGGTCGACGTGCGCGACGGCGCCGTGGCGGACATCGCCTTCGCCGCGAGTGCCTGTGCGATCGCGACGGCCTCCGCGTCGCTGCTCACCTCACGGGCGAAGGGGAGTGCGCTGGACGCGGTGCTGGAAATGGACGACGAGTCGGTGGTGTCCGCACTGGGCGCAGGGGTACCCGCCGGCCGGCGCGCGTGTGCGGTGCTTCCGCTCCGCGTACTTCGCCACGCGCTCGGCGCCCCGGCGGGCCGCGGGGCGTGATCGCTGGCCTGCTACTGGCCGCGGGGCGCAGCAGCCGGTTCGGTGCCGACAAGCTGCTCGCGCTCGTGGATGGCGCACCGGTGTTGTTCTGGAGCGCGAGCACGCTCGCGGCCGACGTGGATGCGCTCTTCCTGGTCGTGCCTCCGGACGCGGCGTCGCTGGTGTTGGCCCTCGGTGGAGTGAACGCGGTGACGGTGGAACATGCCCGCCGAGATGACGGGCTGGCGAGCTCGATCCGTGCCGGCCTCGCCGCGCTGCCGGAACAGGTCGAGGCTGTGGTGATCGCGCTGGGCGACCAGCCATTCGTGGCGCCTGGCGTCGTACGACGACTTCGTGAGCGGTGGAGCGCCGGCGCTGTGACGGCGGTGGCGCCGCGCTACCGTGACGGACGCGGTCATCCGGTGTTGTTCGGACGCTCGGCGTTCGCGGCGCTGCGGGCCCTCGAAGGTGATGCAGGCGCGAGGACGCTACTGGAGTCGCTCGGGCCCCGGCTGGCGCTTGTGGACGTCGACGAGGCGATGCCGGCAGACGTGGATACACCGCACGCGCTGCGCGAGCTCGACCGGCGCAGGCGTGGCACGGATTCGAGCGGATCGCCGTAAAACTTGCGGGGCGGTGTGCGACCGGGCAGCTTCGTGAGGCTGCCACTCATCACACGATGCATCCTCGCCTCACCGAGCTTCTCGACTACGTCGACACCCAGCGGAGTGCGCTCCTCTCCGCGGTGTCCGCCCTTCCTCCCGAGCGCTGGACGGAACGGCCGGATCCTGACCGATGGTCGGTCTCGGAGCTGTTCGAGCACCTCCACAAGGTGGAGCACAGCTGCGCACAGGTGATCGCCCGGGGTGTCGCTGCCGCGCGTGCTGTCGGGCATCCGGAGGAGACGGAGACGCACTCGGTGCTCGGTGCACTCGAGTCCTTCGCGATTCCCGATCGGACGCAACGCCGAGAGGCACCCGAGCGAGTGGCGCCCACCGGCAGCTGGTCGGCGAGCGAGGCTCGCGAGAAGCTGGGCGCGTCGCGGGCCGAGTTGGTCGGCGCGATGCTCGCGGGCGACGGACTGGCGCTGGGATCCATCCGCCACACGCATGCGCGACTGGGCGAGCTCGATCTGTACGGATGGATCCTGTTCATCGGCAAGCACGAAGCTCGGCACGTTCAGCAAGCAAGGGAAATCGTCGAGCAGGTCGGCGAATTCCGTCGGTCAGCTGCCACCACCCGCTGATTCCTCACATTCAGGAGATGCTCTCATGTTTCGCTCTTCGGTCACCGTACTTTCGCTGCTGGTGTTGTCGGCCGCTCCGCTGTGCGCGCAGTCGATGAACCACGATCCCGACAAGAAGGCCGACGGTGGGGCGTTGCCTGCTGGCTGGACCGGTCGCACCGATCGCGACAATACCAAGCTGGCGGACGCCAAGTTCGTCACGATGGGGACCGGGTTCCACGTCACGTCCGGACCGGCCGCCATCTATTGGAAGCCCACGAACATGATGACCGGGCGATTCGTGGCATCGGCGTCGTTCACGCAGATGAAGGCGCCCACGCATCCGGAAGCGTACGGCATCTTCTTCATGGGCAAGAACCTGAATGCTCCCGACCAGAGCTATGCGTACATGCTCGTCCGCGGCGACGGCAAGGTCATGGTGAAGCATCGGGCGGGCAAGGACGTGCATACGGTGATGGACTGGACCGACAATGCCGCCGTGGTGAAGCAGGACGCATCGGGCAAGGCCACGAACACGCTGAGCGTGGATGCGAGCCGTCCGGATTCGGTGCGCCTGCTCGTGAACGGCAAGCAGATCACCGCGATGGCGGATGGATACATGGGAAGCGCCAAGGGCTTCGTCGGGTTGCGCGTGAATCACAATCTCGACGTGCATGTCGCGGACTTCACCGTGACCTCGAAGGGCGTGGCGGCCAAGGCGCCGGCAAAGTCGAAGGCCCGCAAGGCCGCGAAGAAGGCAGCAAGCGAGGAGTGATCGCATTTCTCACCGCCGCCGGCCTGCTGGCCGGCGCGCGGGTGGCGCCAGTCGTGCCTCGCGTGTCCGTCACCCTTCCGGCACGCGTTGCGCGCGCGGTGGTCGCGCAGGAGGTCTACAACGGGCGCGCCAACCAGCTCCGCGTGCGGCTGCCCCGACTCGATGAGGCCGGCCTCGCCGTGGATGGCCGTCTCGATGAGCCGCAGTGGGCGCGTGCCGCGCTCCTGACGGGATTTTCGCAGTTCTCTCCCACCGACGGTGCTGCGGCGGAGGATTCCACCGAGGTCCTCGTGTGGTACTCGGCCACCGCCATCCATTTCGGCATCCGCGCCTTCGAGCCGCACGGGGCGCCTCGGGCCACGCTGGCCGATCGCGACAGGATCAGCGCCGACGATCATGTGCAGATCCTGCTCGGCACGTTCAACGATGGACGTCAGGCCACGGTGTTCGCGGTCAATCCGCTGGGGGTGCAAGCGGATGGCACGCTCACCGAATCCAACCAGAGCCGCTCCAGCGGCTTCGGTGGCGGCACGCTCGCCCGCGACCCCGCCGACGTGAGCTCCGACTTCGTCTTCCAGTCGAAGGGCGTCGTGACGGGAGAGGGATACGTGGTGGAGGTGCGAATTCCGTTCAAGAGCCTCAAATACCAGGCGATCCCCGTGCAAGCGTGGGGACTGAACGTCGTGCGCCAGGTGCAGCATTCCGGACATGAAGACAGCTGGACGCCAGCGCGACGAGCCGGCCTGTCATTTCTTGCCCAGTCGGGCGCCGTGGAAGGCCTGACCGATCTTCGCCGCGGGCTGGTGCTGGACCTCAACCCCGAAGTCACGCAGCGGACGGCCGGCACTGCGCCTCCGGTGGGCAGTGGCGCGGGGAGTGAGTGGCGGTATGCCACGCAACGTCCGGAGGTCGGCGGCAACGTGCGATGGGGCATCACGAACAACATCACGCTGAACGGCACCGTCAATCCGGATTTCTCGCAGATCGAGTCGGATGCCGGGCAGTTCTCGTTCGATCCCCGACGCGCGCTGTTCTTCGCTGAAAAGCGCCCGTTTTTCCTGGACGGCATCGAACAGTTCTCCACCCCCAATTCACTCATTTATACGCGGCGCGTCGTGCAGCCCCGCGTCGCGGCGAAGCTCACCGGCAAGGTGTCGGGCACCAACGTGGCGTTCATGAGTGCCGTGGACGACATCGCGGGCTCACAGTCGCGCCTCGACAATCCGGTCTACAACCTGTTGCGCGTGCAGCGCGACGTCGGTGCATCGTCGAAGCTCGGCATGGCGTACACCGATCGCGTGGAAGGGCGCGCCTACAATCGCGTCGCGGACGTGGACGGCAGCTACCTGTTCGGAAAGATCTACAGCATCCAGGCGCAGTACGCGGCGAGCTATACCCGGCAGCAGGACGGACGCGTGCTCAACGCGCCGCTGTGGCAGGCTGGACTGAATCGCAACGGCAGGAACCTCGCGTTCGGCTACTCGCTCAACGGCGTGCACGAGAACTTTCGCGCGCTGAGCGGCTTCATCGGGCGGGGCGGCGTGGTGAACGGCACCGTCGACCAGCGCTACACCTGGTTCGGGGCGCCGGGCGCGCTGTTCCAGACGGTGACGTTCAACCCCGGCTACAACGCGACGTGGCGCTACCAGCGATTCGTGCATCAGGGCGATGCGCTCGAGAAGAAAGGCGCCTTCAAGGTGAACGCCGCGCTGCGGGGTGGATGGAGCGCCGGTGCCGGCTGGCTCGTCGAGACATTCGGGTACGATCGGGGACTGTACAGCGACTACCGGATTCTTGGCGCTGCGGGCGACACCATTCCGTTCGTCGGGACGCCGCGTATTCCGAACAGCGACTTTCTCCTCACGCTCAACACGCCGGCGGGACGCTGGATCTCGGCCAATGTGTTCTATCTCTGGGGCCGCGACGAGAACTTCTACGAGTGGGCGTCGTCCGACGTCGTCATCACGACGTATGGGCTCACCGTCCGGCCGACGGACAAACTCCGCGTCAACGCGACGTACAATCTGCAGAGCTACAATCGACGCACCGACGGCAGCATCGTCGCGAACAACCGCATTCCCCGGTTGAAGGTGGAGTACCAGGTTGCGCGTCCGTTGTTCGTGCGCGTCGTCGGGGAGTACACATCCCTGTTCCGGGATGCACTTCGGGATGAGGGACGCACCGGACGTCCGATCATCGCGCCCGACCTCTGCGCGAACTTCGCCGACCAGGTGACCCGCGCGTGCCAGCGCAGCTCGTTTCGCGGAGACTTCCTGTTCTCGTATCAGCCCAACCCCGGCACGGTGGTCTTCGTCGGGTACGGTGCCGGCTACGCGGACACCCGCGCCTCGGCGGAGCCGTTCGAGTTTCCGCGCAGCGTGGGTTTCAAGGGCTACAATCGCCTCGACGACGCGTTGTTCGTGAAGGGAAGCTACCTGTTCCGCCTGTGACGGTCGCGTCGTGACTGCACGGACGGATGGTGTCTCGGAGCTCGAGCTTCCGCGGACTCTCGGCCTGCGCGATCTCGTCCTCTTCAACCTCGCGGCAGTCGTCGGCTTACGATGGCTCGCGACCGCCGGCAAGGCCGGCCCCAGCGCACTCGCGCTCTGGCTGCTCGCCGCGGTGTTCTTCTTCGTGCCGCAGGGGCTCGTGGTCACGGAGCTCTCGTCCCGCTTCCCGCAGGAGGGCGGCATCTATCAATGGACGAAGGGGGCGCTCGGCGAGAAGCACGGCTACCTCTGCGGCTGGTGCTACTGGATCTCGAACGTCCTGTACTATCCGAACCTCCTCATCTCGGCGGCCGTGATCGCCACCTTCGTGGTGGGCAAGGGCGAGTCCGGCCTGACGAGCGACTGGACCTACGTCCTGAGCGCGACGCTCGTCTGCCTGTGGCTCGCCGTGTTCCTCAACATCGTGGGGCTGGGCACGGGGAAATGGCTCCAGAACGCCGGAGGCATCGGCACGTACCTGCCCGGCGTGATTCTCATCCTGCTCGGCGGATACGCGATGTTCAGCGGCCAACCCTCGGCGAATCCCATCACCAGGCAGAACATCGTGCCTGATCTGGGGCACTTGCCGGGGTTGAACCTGTGGGCGTCCATCGCATTCGCGTTTGCCGGTCTCGAGCTGTCGAGTGCCATGGGAGGTGAGGTGCGCAATCCGCGACGGACCCTGCCGCGCGCCATTCTGATTTCGGCACCCCTGATCGCACTCGTGTACATCCTCGGAACCGGCGCGATGCTGTGGCTCATGCCCGCGGGCGAGATCAACATCGTCTCGGGCTTTCTTCAGGCGACGACCGTGGGCGCGCGTGGCGTGGGGCCGTCGCTCTGGTGGCTGGCCCCGCTGGCGGCCGCGGCGTACACGCTGGGCAACATCGGGGGCGTGGGCGCATGGCTCAGCGGGCCGGCGCGGGTGGCGTTCGCCATCGGGCTCGATCGCTATTTCCCGCCGGCGTTCGGGCGTGTGCATCCGCGGTGGAAGACGCCGCATGTCGCCATCCTCGTGCAGGCCGGCCTCGCCACCGTGTTCCTGCTGCTGTCCGTGCTTGGCAAGGGGACGACGGTGGAGCGGGCATATCTCATTCTGCTGGATACCCAGCTGCTCATCTATTTCATCCCCTTCATCTATCTGTTCCTCTCGTTCCTGATCCACCGTCGCACGCCGGCACCGCCGGAGACGGTCCGTGTGCCCGGCGGCAGGGTGGGAGCCGCGGTCGTGGGCATGAGTGGGCTGCTCGTGACGGTGTTCGCCATGGGAGTGGCCACCATTCCACCCGGCGATGATGCGCAGCCGATGCTGTTCGTCCTCAAGGTGGTCGGTGGCGCGCTGAGCTTCGTGCTGGTGGGCGGGCTCGTGTACTGGCGCGCGCACCGCCGCGCGGCATGACCGGTCGCGCGCGGCGTCGTCAGCGTGCGGCGAGCCGTGCGACCATCTCCCGCGCATTGGTCGCGCCGTAATTGCCGTAGCAGTTGTTGAAGAACACGATGGTGCGCGTGGCTTCCGCCGCCGCCGATTCGATGAGCGGCAGCGCCGCGTCGAGTTCCGCCGGCGTGTAGAGATACCGATACCGCTCGACGGTCGGCACGTTGGCGGCCTCCCACGTGGCGGTGCGCCGGCCGTGCAGCCGCATCATCGCGAGGGCCGGCGTCGTGACTGCGGAGACGGCGGGTACGCTGCTCTCGAGGCCCTGCGGCCCATCGACGATCACATGGGTCAGCGCGAGGTCGCGCAGCATGTCCAGCGTCCACCCTGTGGATTGTGCGTCGCCGAACCAGTGATGGTTTCGCAGTTCCACCGTTCCCGGAATACCGGCAAGGCGAGCGGCGGCGTCGGCGAGGAGCGCCTTGTTCTCTGGCGTGGGGAGAAACCACCGTGGATACTGCAGCAGTACCCCGCCCAGCTTGCCCGCCTCCTGCAGCGGCGTCAGCGCATCCAGGTAGTGGTTCCAGACCGCGTCCAGCAGTTCGAGCGGGAGGTCCTTCGCATACACACGCGGCCTGCTGGCGAGGGCCGGCGGTAGCGCGTCGACGAGGGCGGTCGGCAGGCGAGCGACTTCGGTGGGTTGGCCCGTCATGAGCGCATGCGCTTTCAGATGAAAGCTGAAGTCCGGCGGCGTGCGATCGACCCAGAGCCGGGCAACTGCGCGATCGGGGAGCGAGTAGTAGCTGGAGTCCACCTCGACAACCGGGAACTGCTGGGCGTAGTAGCGGAGTCTCGCCTCGGCGGTCGACACGCCGCGTGGATAGAAGACCTGGCCCCGCACCATGGTCGGATCGGTCCATGAGGCGGTGCCGATCCGGATCTCGCCGAGTGCACGGTCGGCGGCTCGAGGGCGGGCCAGGGGGTGGCCGACGACTTTCGCTGGGGTGTCGGCGAGCGCGATCTCGGCTCGGCGCCGTGCGTCCTCGAAGCCGGGATCGTACAGCGGGAGCAAGTCGGGCGCGGGGAGCAGCGCGGACGGACGGCGTGGCATGGCGACAATGCGGGTAGGCGACCGGGATCGTGGTAGCCGGCGCATCCCGCGCTGGCGCCGCGGCGAAGAATGGCGCTCGACTGTCCGCAACACAAATGGTACTGTTCGGCGCTTGCGGGAAGACGTATTACCTTACCACTGAGTTATCTGAGGGAGTGACGGCAGAGCCCGGCCGAGGGTCTGCGATTGTTGGCGGGCGCGCGTTCGCCGACGGTCCAGGACTGAACGCGCTGCTCGCTGACATTCCCGCATCTCGGCGAGGCATGGACGCCGCCTGACGCTCGCGGACTGAAGCCGCGCGTCAGCCCCGGCGCCCCGTGGTTGCTCCTCTCGTTCATCACGCCCGCGCGTCCTGTCCATCCAATCGCCGCTTCGACGGCCGGCGAGATCGACAGGCGTCAATTGAGTCGTTAGCATCACCGTTTTTCGAAATCGTTTCGCTGGTCGAATCACCATTACCATGGGGGAGGGATGGACTTCACGCGTTCACGCACCTGGCTGGGTGCGCTGTCGTTCGCACTGCTCATCGGCGGCGCTGCGGCGGCCCAGGCACAGCAGGCGAGCGTCACCGGCCGAGTGACCGAAGTCGGGTCGGGAGCCCCGGTTGCCGACGCTCAGGTCTTCATCGTCGGCACACAGGTTGGCGGACTGACCAACCAGGACGGTCGGTACATCCTGCGCAACGTTCCGGCGGGCACGCAGCAGGTGCGCGTCATCCGCATCGGGTATTCCGAGTCCAAGCGACCGGTCACCGTTGTCGCCGGCCAGGCGTCGACCGTGGACTTCGCGCTCGGCAAGTCGATCATCTCGCTGCAGGAAGTCGTCACGACCGCCACGGGCGAGACACGGCGCGTCGAGATCGGCAACGCGATCTCCAACATCGACGCGAAGAAGGTGGTCGAGTCCTCACCCATCAGCAGCGTTTCCGACCTGCTCAATTCGCGGGCGCCGGGGGTGCAGGTGCTCTCGGGCACGCAGACGGGTACGGGCTCGCGCATCCGCGTGCGTGGCAACAACAGTCTCTCGCTCAACAACGACCCGATCTACGTGATCGACGGCGTGCGCATGACGAGCGATCAGGCGTCCGGCATCGGCACGGGCGGCAACCGCGCCAACCGAGTCGGCGACCTGAATCCCGAGGAGATCGAGAACATCGAGATCGTCAAGGGTCCGTCGGCGGCGACGCTGTACGGCACGGACGCCGCCAATGGCGTCGTTGTGATCACGACCAAGAGGGGCCGCGCCGGCGCGCCGCAGTGGACGGTCCACTCCGAGGGTGGCCTCATCACCGACCGGAACACGTACTCCGACAACTACACCATCGCCGGACACTCGCCGGGCTTGACTGCCTATCGTGAGTGCGCCCTCCCGCTCATATCCGCGGGAACGTGCCTGCGCGACAGCGTGCGAGTCTACGCGCCGATCAACGATCCCGATGCGACGCCGCTCGGCGTAGGCAACCGCATTGCCGCCGGCGCACAGTTGTCGGGAGGCACCGAAACCGTCCGCTATTTTCTGTCCGGTGACCGCGCCAACGAGACGGGTGTGTTGTCGCTCCCCGACTTCGAGCGCCGCCGCTTCGACTCCACCGGTGCCGTGCTCCGTGACTACACCGAACGGCCAAATCACCAGATCAAGAACAGCTTCCGGGCGAACCTCAACGCCGCGATCACTCCGAAACTCGACGTGGCGGTGAACGCCGGATTCGTCAACAGCGACACGCGGTTCTCGCGCGAGTCGAACGCGACATCAGGACTTGGCTCGCATCTGTTCGGCGGACCGGGCTACAAGACCAACGGTTCGGTGTCGACGAGCGGTACCGTACCCGCCGTGGCCACTCCGCTCACCGGCTATCGCGCCTGGACCCCTTCGTACAGCTGGGCGGAGAAGACGGGACAACAGGTCGACCGATTCATTCTCGGCGTCAACAGCCAATATCGCCCCACGAACTGGCTGCAGCTTCGTGCGACGGTCGGCAACGACCTGACGGATCGGCGCGACGACAACCTGCTCCTGCGAGGCGAGGGGCCGCCCATCACGTCGCGCTACCGCGAAGGGTTCAAGGACCAGCTCCACACGAACATCCGGAACCTGTCGGCCGACGTCGGTGGAACCGCGACGTACAATGTCTCGAGCTCGATCAATTCCAAGACGACGATCGGGACGCAGTTCGTCGATCGCACGTTCGCGCAGACCGAGGCCTTTGGCGAGTTCCTGCCCCCGGGTGCGCAAACGGCGAGCGCTGGAGCGTCACCACAGGCGTTCGAGGCGACGACGATTCAGAAGACGCTTGGCTTCTTCATCGAAGAGGCCGTTGCATTTCGCGACCGTCTCTTTCTGACCGGCGCGCTTCGTACCGATCAGAACAGCGCGTTCGGTACGAACTTCCAGCGCGTCATCTATCCCAAGGCGAGCGTTTCCTGGCTCGCGTCGGAGGAGGAGTTTTTCCCGAAGCTTGGCTGGTTGACCAGCATGCGCCTGCGTGGTGCGTTCGGAGCGTCGGGTGTCCAGCCCGGATCCAACGACGCCCTCCGGTCATTCGACGGACTGAGCCCGAACATCCGTGGCACCGACCAGCCGGGCATCATCTTCTCGGCCGTGGGTAACGACAGCCTCAAGCCGGAGCGCACCACCGAAGTCGAAGCCGGCTTCGAGATGAAAGTGTTCAGCAACCGCGGGTCGGTGGACTTCACCTACTACAACAAGCGGACTAAGGATGCGCTCATCTCGGCCATCGTCGCGCCATCGCTTGGCGCGGCGCCGACTGTCCGCCAGAATCTCGGCGCGGTATCGAACTCCGGGTACGAGGTGCTGATCAACGGCCAGTTGATCGACCGCAAGGCGCTCGCGTTCGACGTCACGCTCAGTGGCTCGATCAACGACAACAAGCTCATCAGCCTTGGTGGTACTCCCCCGCAAATCGGCACCACGACGCGCGCGGTGGAGGGATTCCCGTTGTTCGGGCTCTGGGCGCGCCCGATCGATGGGTGGAAGGACAAGAACAGCGACGGCATTTTGACGTACAACGCGGACACCACGCTCAACGAGGTGTTCGTCGGGGATTCGGCCATCTTCCGCGGTTACAGCTCGCCGCGCTACAGCCTCACGGCGACGCCCGCGCTCGAACTGGCCAACCGCAAGGTCCGGATTCAGGCACTGTTCGATTATCGCGGTGGAAGCCGGTATTACAACAACACCGAGCGCATTCGCTGCGTGAGCCGTCAGAACTGCAATGGGCTGATGAATCCCGAAGCGTCGCTCGAGGAGCAGGCGATGGTCGTCGCGACGCGCGATCACCCGTCCAGGACGCTCGACGGCTTCTTCCAGCCGGGCTCGTTCGTGAAGCTGCGTGAACTCTCGGCCACGTTCACGGCGCCGGAGGGGTTCCTCGCTCGCGTGCGCGGCGCCCGCAGCCTGAGCCTCACCGCGAGTGCGCGCAACCTCAAGACGTGGACGAACTACCGCGGCGTCGATCCGGAGACGGATTTCACCGCGAGCGAGACGAGCAACGTTCCGCAGGATTTCCAGACCGTCGGCCCACCGAGCTACTTCCTCCTCCGACTCAATGTCGGGTTCTGACGCCCACATGACGAGACTGACACTCATGCAAGCATTCCCTTCCGGACGCCGAGGTGCCGCCACCGCGACGCTCGTCGCGCTCGTGGCCGCCGCATCGCTCGTCGGATGCAGCAGCATTTCGGAGCCGCTGCTCGACGCGGACGATCCCGACCTCGTGGTGCCGGGAACGATCCAGAACGCGGAGGGCGCGAACGCGCTCTACATCGGCGCGATCGGACGACTGCGCACGGCCACTGCGGCGGGCGAGAGCACCTGGCTCTTTGGCGGGCTCCTCGCGGATGAATGGTCCACGAGCTCGACCTTCATCCAGAACGACGAGGCGGACCAGCGCAGCATCAAGCTGGACAACGGCACGGTGCGGGATCAGTTCCGCGCCCTCGCCCGCGTGCGCACGGCGACCAACCAATCGCTCGACGGCCTCAGGAAGTTTCTCCCGAACGAGCGCGCCAAGATGGCGGAGATGTACTTCGCGCGGGGATTCGCCGAGATGCAGCTGGCGCAGGACTTCTGCAACGGCATTCCCCTGAGCGACGCGTCCACCGAGGTGTTCGCGTTCGGCGATCCGCTGCCCGTGGCCGAGGTCTTCAATCGGGCCATCGCGTCGTATGACTCCTCGCTCGCGCTGGCGAACGGCACCGATACGTCGTCGGTCCGCATCGCCCGCGCCGCGCGAATCGGCAAGGCTCGCGCGCTGCTCGGCGTCAACAAGATTCCCGAGGCAGCGGCACTCGTCACGCCCGCGCTCGTACCCACCAGCTTCGTCTACGAGCTTACCTTTTCGGTCCCGGGCGGAGTCAACATTCTCTGGTCACAGCCCGCAAGCCAGCGCCGCTACACGGTCGGCGACAGTCTCGAGGGCAATGCGCGCAACCTCCTCGTGAGGAACGCCATCCCGTTCTTCTCGGCGCAGGATGCACGGCTTCCGGTGCGATACACGGTGTCGACGAATGGCAAGGACACCACGAAGTCGCAGGACGGCTTCACCTTCTCGCGCACCTCGACCATCTATGGCCAGTTCACGAATGCCGCGCTCGCCAGCGGCCTCGATGCACGGTTGATCGAGATCGAGGCGCAGCTCAGGTCGGGCGATTACGTGGGCATGACGGCGAGCCTGAATGCGCTGCGTGCCGCTCCACCCAAGCTCGGCGAGATCCAGCCGACGGCAGCGCAGCTGCCGCCGCTCCCGGTCCCGGCGAGCCAGCTCGCCGCGGAGAACCTGTATTTCCGCGAGAAGGCGTTCTGGACGTTCACGCGCGGTCAGCGCCTGGGTGATCTCCGGCGCCTCGTGCGTCAGTACGGCCGTACAGTGGCCAACACATTCCCCGAGGGCACGCACTACCGCGGCGGACCCTACGGTCCGGACGTGAATCTTCCCGTGCCGAAGGACGAGGAGAAGAACAACCCGAACTTCACGAGCTGCACCGACCGACTTCCGTAGGCGCTTCGCGCCGTCGCACGGCGGCATGGGTACAACGACGAAGGGCACACCGGTTTGCATCGGTGTGCCCTTCCTCCATCCATGTGCACCGCATCCACTGATCAGTCCTCTGCCCGGTGCTCGGCTCCCCGTGCACGTTGACCGTTCAGTTTGCGCGCTCCGCTCGACCGAGCATCGCGCGGTCAAAGGAGCGGTGACTGCCCGACTCCTCACGTTTCGCGGCGTACATCGCGATATCGGCGTGCCGGAGAATCTCGTCCACCTCGCCGCCGATCGCGGAGGCGCTGCCGACGCTCGCCGAGACGTACGTCTCGACGCCGGCGAGGGTGAACGGGAATGCCATCTGCTCGCGAATGCGCTCGATCAAGCGCTCTGTGCTGCGAGGCACGGACGTGTCCTCGATCAGCACCGCGAACTCGTCACCCCCAAGCCGGGCGACGGTGTCCGTCGCACGCGCCGACGCTCGCAGCCGGCCGGCGATCAGCCGCAGCAGATGATCGCCTTCGGCGTGCCCCATGCCGTCGTTGATCTGCTTGAATCCGTCGAGATCGAGGAACAGGACGGTGACGGTGCGGCCTTCTCGCTGGCCCAACTCGAGCGCGTGCGCGACGCGATCGTAGAAGAGCGCGCGATTCGCCAGTCCGGTGAGCGGATCGTGGAATGCCTGATGCGCGAGCTGGTCGAGCAGCGCCTTTCGTTCGCCGACGTCGCGAGCGTTGATGACGATGCCGTGCACAGCGTCGTCGGCAAGCCGGTTGCTCGCGATGGCTTCCACCTGCACGATCGTGTCGTCGATGCCCAGGATGCGCCACTCGCCCGGCGGTGACACCTCCGGAAGTGCCGCAGCGATCTGCACGAAGGCGGCGACGACGTCGGCATCGTCGCGATGCGCGATCGCTGCCAGGGTCTGGCCGACGAGCGCATCGGGCGCGTAGCCGAGCAGACGGGTGGCGGATGAACTGGCGAACTCGATCACGCCGTCCGCGTCGATGACGAAGATGAGATCGGATGAATGCTGGACGAGCGATCGGAAGCGCGCCTCGCTCGCACGCACGGCGACTTCGGCCACGCGGGCGGCGTTGAGCCGGAACGAGCGAAGCTGGCGTGCGCCGAGGAAGACGGAGACGGCCACGGCGCCAAGCGCCACGCCGCTCAACGGTGCGACCCACGTGCCGAGCGCAATGGCGCTCAGCAGC
The DNA here is from genome assembly GCA_031362845.1 of Gemmatimonadaceae bacterium. Classification (GTDB taxonomy): domain Bacteria; phylum Gemmatimonadota; class Gemmatimonadetes; order Gemmatimonadales; family Gemmatimonadaceae; genus AG11. Next base: position 47,515 of record JANLTI010000073.1, read on the forward strand.
AGATACGTCGCGCCGGCGGCGACGAAGGGCAGCACCGAGGCGGCGTTCGAGAGGCGATGATGCTCGCGTGTCGAACCGGCCCTCGACGGCGACCGGAGGAACAGCTCCGCACTGACCAGCAGGGCGGTCGACGTCGCGAGGAAGAGCAGATCGGTGGCGAATGCCGACCGTCGTCCACCCACCATCGTCACGAGGCTGAGCGCCAGGTCCGCGAACACCACGAGCGCCCCGCTGACGCCCAGCCAGACGATGGCGCCTCGGTGGTCGTCGAGCGGGCGGCGCAGTGCGACCGTCGTGATTCCCACCAGCATCAACAGATCGGCGAGCGTGTAGAGCAGGGGAAGAATCACCGTGCCGAGTGAGGCCGAATCACCGGCGACGGGGCGGATGACGAAGTACCAGAGCGCCACGCCCGCGCCGGAGAGGACCATGCCCGCATCGCACGCGAGCTTCCAGCGGTCCATGCCGCGTTGGCCGACCGGGATGGAGAGGTAGGCAGCGAGGGTGAGCGGGTAGCCGGCGAGGAAGAAAAAGTGGGCGAGACCCGGTGCGGCCGACCCGAGGCCGACGACGTCGTAGATGCTGACGAGGTTGCCCGCACAGACGGTCGCCGACGATGCGGCGAGCAGTCGCAGCGCGCGGCGCATGGGCGCGCGGGCGTCGGCACGGCGGGCGGCAAGCAGGAACACCAGCGCCACGACCGCATTGAGCGGCAGGAACACCACCTCGCTGGCGAGGTCGCGTACGCGACCCTCCGCATTCCCGAACTGCAGCCACGCCAGATAGGCGACGGCATACGCGATCGAGATGGCTGCGATGGGGAGCCGCAGGCGGGGAGTCGGCGCCTCGGGAGCGGTCGGCAGCAGGGGAGATGGCGTCATGGGAGGGTGGGCGAGTGGATACCACCCATACCGAAAGGTCGCCCCGCTGGACGGCCTGACGCAATGGTACAGCGCACCGAATTCGGCGGCGTTACGCCGCGCCTCCGGCAGAAATCGCCGCAGGCGCTGCGCAGCGGGGACGGCTACTTGTTGTTCGGGTCCGGATTGCGAGGTGAGTCGATCGAGAAGGACGACGGGAAATCCGGCTGCGCGTCATCCGATATCTCGCGCTGTGCGGCGGTTTCGGCCGCTCGCTTTTCGTGCTCGTCCACCGCGAACTGCTCCTTCGCGTGATCGAGGAGCCCGGACTTCTCGCGCTGCATGTCCTTGTCGGCGCCGCCGGATTCCGGTCGGTTGCTCTGAAGATGGTTGCTCGGCTTTCCACCCATGTCGATGCTCCCGGCTGTGTGTGGGCGACCAGTGAGGCAGATTCCGTTCCCCATCGAGAGGCGGGTGCAACCGCGAGGGACCCGCGGGCTGGATGACGGGTAGAGCGGAGTGCCCCCACCTATATTCCCCGCATGCGTCTGTCACGATTTGTCGCTCCGTTGCTCGGAGTCTTTGTGTTTGCCGGTCTCGTCAAGGCGCAGCGGCCGACCCCTCGTCAGCCCGTGCGAGGCACGCCGGCCAAGCCGGCGCCAGCCGTCAAGCCGGTGCCCGCGCCAGCGGTGCCCACCACCGGATTCCTGCAGGGCATGGCCATGGACAGCGTGCATGGCGAGCCGCTCGTCGGCGCCCTCATCACGGTGGATGGCACCGCACGGATGGGCATCTCCGATTCCATCGGCCGCTTCCTGATCGACAGCATCCCGCCCGGATCATATCGCGTGCTGGTCGATCACCCCATGCTGGACACGCTGGGCATCAGCCTCGTGACCCCGCCCATGGCGATCGGTGCGAACGAAGTCACGCGCACCCTCGTGGCGGTGCCGACGGGTGAGTTTCTCGTCAACCTGTTCTGTCCTTCTGCACGTCGTGCGCTGGGTCCCGGCGCGCTGGTCGGACGCGTGCGAGAGCCGGACAGTGATTCCGCTGCGGTGGGCGCGCGCGTCTCGCTCGTGTGGTACGACCCCGATCCGCCGGGCCTTCCGGCCAACCTGCGCGTGGGGAAGAAACCCCCTCGTGTGCGCGAAGCGACGGTCGGACCGGACGGCACCTATCGGCTCTGCGGACTCCCCGAGAGCTACGAGGCGAAGCTTCAGGCGCAGCGCAAGGACGGAGGCGCCACGGCGGAAGTACCGATGACGCAGAATGGCGGCATGCTCGCGCTCAGGAGCATGAGTGTGGCCGCATTGCCGGTGATGGCGGCCGCGAGGGACAGCGGCGCGCCGGTGCAGCAGCCTCGTGGCGCGGCTCGCGTGTTCGGCAAGGTGGTGAATCGAAACGGCGCACCGGTGGCCGGCGCGCGCGTCGGCCTGATGGGGACGAGCGCCGCGACACTCACCCGGACCAACGGGGACTTCGTGCTGGACTCGCTGCCCGCAGGAACGCAGGCACTGGTGGTGAGACAGATCGGCTATCGCCCAACCGAGTTGGCGGTCGATCTGTCTTCACGCACGCCAGCGCGTGTGACGATCCGGCTCGGCGCGATGGTCGTCGAGCTGTCGCCCGTGGAAGTGGTCTCGCGTCGAGACGAAGGGCTGCAGAAGGTGGGGTATCTCGATCGCAAGAAGACCTCGGCTGGTGGGTATTTCCTCGGGCCCGAGCAACTGGAAAGGCGCAACTCGCTCAAGTTCTCCGATATTCTGCGCACCACGCCGGGCATTCGCGTGAGTGAACAGAACGGACAGGCGATGATCTCGTCGACGCGCGGGACCCAGGGCAATGGATGCGTGACGATGTTCGTCGATGGCGCGCAGTGGCAGCAGATCGAACCTGGCGACCTGGATTCGTTCGTCCAGCCGAACGAAGTGGCGGCGGTCGAGGTGTACAGTGGCGCGTCCGTGCCGGCGCAATTCGCGACCGTGGGTCAGGGATGCGCGGCGGTTGTCGTGTGGACGAAGACGCGCGTCCTGCGCCGGAGATGACCGGAATGCCCATCGTCCAGCATCCGTTCGACTTCGCGATCGGGCCGGTCAACCTCACCGGGTTCGGCCTCGCGATGATGGCCGCGTTCGGCATGGCGCATTACGTCGCGCAGGAGGTGCTCGCGCAGCGTGGTGACGATCCCGAGGTGATGAACGACGTGACGTTCGCGGCGCTCGTCGGCACGATCATCGGGGCAAAGGTCTATTACGCCGTGCTCCAGGGGAGCGTCAGCGCACTCTGGAGTCGCGGGGGATTCGTGTTCTGGGGCGGCTTCATCGGGGCCGTGGCGTTGTGCGCCATCGTCATCCGGTGGAAGCGCATGAAGTTCCTGCGCATCGCGGACGGTGCGGCCGTCGGCATCGCGGCGGGATACGCCATCGGCCGCACCGGGTGCTGGGCAGTGGGCGACGACTACGGCCGCGTGTGGGATGGCTGGCTCGCGGTGAGCTTTCCGCGAGGACTGCCGCCCACCACCGTGCAGGTGATGAACGAGATCTACGGGGCCAATCTGCCGGCGACGCTCGCGCCTTCCGACGTCGTTGGTGTCTATCCGACGCAGCTGCTCGAGGTCGTCCTCGGACTCGCGATGTTCGCGGTGCTCTGGCGGTTGCGTCGTCACCTGCACGCACCCGGCTGGCTGTTCGGCCTGTATTGCCTGCTGGCGGGGATCGAGCGGTTCATCGTGGAATTCTTTCGCGCGAAGAGTGACATGGTGGGTCCGCTGACATCGGCCCAGGTGGTGGCGCTCGGCGTGACGCTGGCGGGCGTGCTGCTCGTTCGTTGGCGCAACACCGGCGTGTCGACACCCGCGCGCGCGCGCTGACCTCTCTCCACCGGAGCCCGGATGGCCACAACTGCTCGAGCCCGGCCGGACGCCACGGAATTCGCGCCGTTCTATGCGTCGTACGTGGCCCTCGTGCCCGACGGCGACGTGGTCGACGCATTGCGACAGTCCGGGCGTGCGATCGCCGCCACGCTCGCCCCCGTCGCTGAATCCCGTGGGGGATTCCGCTATGCCGCCGAGAAGTGGACAGTGCGGGAGGTGGTGGGCCACATGATCGATGCCGAGCGCATTTTCGCGTATCGCGCACTGCGGCTGGCGCGCGCCGACGCGACACCGCTACCCGGCTTCGAGGAGAACGACTACGTCCGGATGGCGGGCTCGGATGCCCGCACGCTCGCCGACCTGACGGATGAGCTACGCATCGTGCGCGAAGGGACGGTGCGGATGTACGAGTCGTTCCCCGACGCGGCGTGGGCCCGTCGCGGCGTGGTGAACGGTCGTGAAGTGAGCGTGCGCGCGCTGGCGTACATCACGACCGGGCATGCCTTGCATCACCTCGAGGTGCTTCGCACACGCTACGCGATCGGCTCGGCATGACAGCGGCCGGCGACCCCGCCGCCGACGTCGTCCTGCTCCGCGATGCGACCGAGCGGGACGTCCCCGACATCCTGCGATGCATTCGTGGCCTGGCGGAATACGAGCGGCTCGCGCACGAGTGCATCGCCACGGAATCGCGGTTGCGCGAGACGCTGTTCGGCACGGATCCGGCCGCGTCCGTCGTGCTCGCCGTGCAGGGCACCGAGGTGGTGGGGTTCGCCCTCTGGTTTCGCAGCTATTCCACCTTTCTCGCCCGACCCGGCATCTACCTCGAGGACCTGTTCGTTTTTCCGTCCCATCGCGGACAAGGGGTGGGGCGGCGACTGCTGGCGCATCTGGCCGGCCGCGCGGTGGAGCGAGGTTTCGGACGCCTGGAATGGGCAGTACTGGACTGGAATTCCGACGCGATCCGCTTCTATGCTTCACTTGGCGCGGTTCCGATGGCGGACTGGACGACCTTCCGGCTGACGGGTGACCCGCTCGCGGCGCTCGGGGTCGGTAGCGGATAGGTCGCCTGCGGCGTGCGACTTGCCGCGCTTTCACCCGGGCACGATACTCCGCGAGCGACACCCATCCGCAGCGCGCCGATTGAGCGAGGGCACACCATGCGATTCTTTCTTCACGCGAACGCACCGGCGACGACAGTCACCCCGAGCGCCATGCTGAGCGTGGTCGCCCACGTCGCGCTGATCGGTGCCGCGGTCTACGGAACCGAGGTGGAATCGCGGCAGCTCGCTGACGAGGTGTCGCAACGGGTGTTCTTCATGCCGCCGCCCGATCGCCGGCCGGCGGGTGAGGCCGTCGTGGAGCGCCTCCAGTACGTCGATGTCGGCAACATCGCGCGCGTGACCGGGACGGACAGCGGCAGCGGACCGTCGGTGATCCGTCCCAAGTCGGGCGACGACCCGGGCGACCGCGAGATCCAGGGCGTGGATCCCGTCGATCAGCTGTCGCAGATCCCCATTCCATCCGCCGACTCCGTGTACTCCATGCTGGACGTGGAGGAGATCGCGGTGCGGTCCGAGGGGAGCGCCGCCCCGATCTATCCGCCCGAGCTGCTCACGAAGGGGGTCGAGGGCTCCGTGCTCACGAATTTCGTCGTCGATACGACGGGTCGCGCGGACACCTCGACGGTGGACATCCTGCAGCCCGCGCACAAGCTCTTCGTGGAGTCGGTGCGCACGGCGATCTCGGGCATGCGCTTTTCAGCCGCGATGGTCCAGGGACGGAAGGTGCGGCAGATGGTCGAACAGCGCTTCCACTTTCGCATCACGCCCCCGGTGAGCGCTCCCGCGGAGCACACGCGGGCCAACCCGGTGCCGTGACGACGAGCGTCGCGGCGCCGCCCCGCGAGTTCGCGGGGTTTCGCGCCGCCGCGCGCACCTTCCTTCGACGGCTCCGCCGACACAACGATCGCGATTGGTTCACCGAGCACCGGCCGACGTACGAGGCCGAGGTGCGGGCGCCGCTCGCGGCCCTGGTGGAGGAGGTGGACGTTCGGCTCGCGACGATCGCGCCGGAGATCGTCGGCGATCCACGACGCTCGTTGTTCCGCATTCATCGGGACGTTCGCTTCTCGGCCGACAAGTCGCCATACAAGACGAGCGCGGCCTGCTGGTTCTTCCATGCGGGCGCGGGGCGCGGCGTCGGCAACGCGACCACGGCGCACGGCGGCGCCGGCTTCTATTTCGAGTTCGGGCCGACGACCAGTTCGATCGGCGGAGGAATCTGGATGCCGCCGCGTCCCACACTCGCCCTGATTCGCGCGCGGATCGATGAGGAGCATGAGCCGCTCCAGCGGCTGCTGGGCGCGCCGGCCCTGCGACGCTATGGTGGCCTCGCGGAGGAGGCGATGCTGGCGCGCATGCCCCGCGGGTACGAGACGGCGCACCCGGCGGCAACGCTGCTCCGGCATCGATCGTTCACCGTCGGGCGCGAATTGACGGACGACGAGCTGTTCAGCGCCCGCCTGCCCGACGTGCTCGCGCGGGACTTCACGCGTATTCTGCCACTCGTGCGGTGGTTGAACGGCGCATTGGGTCTGCGTGCGCTCGCGCGACGCTGAGGCGCCTCGTATTCTTGCTCGCATGACGCCCGGCGCTCCCGACACCGAAATCGTGCTCCGGCGCGCGAGCGCCGGCGACGCGGCGCGACTCGCGAGCTTCGCCGCGGGCGCGTTCACCGACACGTTCGCCGCGCAGAATCGCGCCGAGGACATGGCGACCTATCTCGCCGATGCGTTCGGCGACGAGGTGCAGCGCGCGGAGCTCACCGATCCCGACTGCACGGTGTTCATCGCCGAGCGGGATGGCGAGTTGGCCGGGTACGCAATGCTGCGCGAAGGGACCTGCCCTCCGTGCGTGGCGGATTCGAGCGCGATCGAGATCGCACGGCTGTACGCCGGGCAGCGGTGGATCGGTGCCGGCATCGGTGCGCTGTTGATGCAACGTTGTCTCGTCGAGGCGGCGGCGCGCGGGCGGCGGACGGTCTGGCTCGGCGTCTGGGAGCGCAACGTGCGCGCGATCGCATTCTATCAGCGGTGGCATTTCTCCATCGTCGGCTCGCAGCCGTTCCAGCTCGGCTCCGACCGGCAGAACGACCGCGTGATGGCCCGCCGCGTCGCCATCGAGGGATGAGCATGCGTCATACGGTGAAGCTTCATGGCGTGATCGTCGGGCACTCCGACCTCGAGCAGCGCGACGAATCCACGCGTCGCGCGTGGGGGCGGTTCCGGCCCGGCCTCGGGTACGAGCTGGTGCAACCCGTCTTTCTCCTCTTCACCGAAGCGGTGCCGATGCCCGGCGGCGAGCCGCGCGACGAGGACAAGCTCGCGCGCTATCACGCGGCGCGGGACCGGCTCGGGCTGGAGCTGGTGGACGCATCGGGGCGGACGATCGGCACGTCGGCCATTCACATCGCGGATTATACCGCCAGGCGGGGGAAGGACGCGATGGAGCTCGAGGTGCTGGTGAGCGACGAGGCGTACTGGGAGTAGGAGCGCCGCCGATGCGGCCCGTTCGGCCACTCAGTGAAAGTCATGTCGTCGCGCGAACTCCGCTCCCACCGCGGCCTGCAGTGCCCTGAACTGTGCGGCGCGCACGTTGACGACCGTCTGCTCCACCTGGAGTACGCCGCGCACCAGCAGCAGCGGCGTGCGTGAGATCAGCAACGCCTGCCGCTCGAACCGCTGCGGGGTCACCACCACGTTGATCAATCCCGTCTCGTCCTCCAGCGTGAGGAAGACGAACCCCTTGGCCGTGCCCGGCCGCTGGCGGCAGATGACGAGCCCCGCCGTTGCCACCGTCTCGCCGTCGCGCCCATGTCGCAGGAGGTCGCGCGCCGAGCGCACACCGTTGGGCGCGAGCACGTCGCGCACGTGCGACATGGGATGGCCGGCGAGGGAGATGCCCGTCATCCGGTAGTCGGCTTCGGTGAGCTCCAGGCGCGTCATCGAGGGGAGCGGCGCCGCGTCTCGTGTCGGGTCCGCGGTGCGCCGGGGCGCGAGTGGTCCCGCATCGCCGCGCGCGGCGTCGAGCACGGCCCACAGCGCGGCGCGGCGTGTCCGCACGTCGGGCTCGTGCGGGAGCAGGCCATCCAGCACGCCCGCCTCGGCGAGATGGCGGAGCGCGCGCTGGTCGAGCCGCGCGCGGCGCACTACATCCTCCACCGACGTGAACGGCCGTTCGGCCAGCGCGTGCTCCAGCTTGTCGCGCGCCGCGGCACCGAGCCCGCGCACGCTGCGGAGGCCGAGTCGGACGGCGGGCGGCCATCCCCGTGCGGGTCCTTCGCTGCGCTCAGGACGACACAGCTTGTCGCCCTGAGCGGAGCGAAGGGCCTGCACTGCTTCACGATACTCGAGCGTCGCGTCCCAGCGGGAGCGCGTCACGTCGGCGGGACGCACCTCCACACCGTGGCGCCGTGCGTCCTCCACGAGCGTGCCCGGTGCGTAGAATCCCATCGGCTGCGCGTTGAGGATGGCCGCCGTGAACTCGGGCGCGTAGTAGTGCTTGAGGTACGCCGATGCATACACGAGCAGCGCGAAGCTCGCGGCATGGCTCTCCGGAAAGCCGTAATCGGCAAAGGCGTTGATCTGGTTGTAGATCCGCTGCGCCACGTCGGGGGCGATGCCGTTCGCCTGCATGCCATCGATCATCTTCTGGCAGATCGCCGCCATGCGCTCGCGACTCCGCTTGTGGCCCATGGCGCGACGGAGCTGGTCCGACTCGCCCGGCGTGAACCCGGCGGCGGCGATGGCCACCTGCATTCCCTGCTCCTGGAAGAGTGGAACGCCGAGCGTGCGCTTGAGGATCGGTTCGAGCGAGGGATGCGGATACGTCACTTCCTCGAGCCCCGCCGTGCGACGCAGGTATGGATGCACCATCTCGCCCTGGATGGGACCGGGCCGGATGAGTGCGACCTCCACGACGAGATCATAGAAGCAGCGCGGCTTGAGGCGGGGCAGCGTGTTCATCTGCGCCCGGCTCTCCACCTGGAAGACGCCGATCGTGTCGGCGGCGCACAGGTCGTCGTACACCGCCTGGTCGGTCATGTCGAGCATGGCGAGGTCGATCGTCACGCCACGGCCCTGCCTGATGTACAGCAGGCAATCCTGCAGCAGGGTGAGCATGCCGAGTCCCAGCAGGTCGATCTTCACGAGACCGGCGGCGTCGAGGTCGTCTTTCTCCCACTGGATCACCGTGCGGCCCGGCATGCTCGCCGGCTCGATGGGCACCACGGTGGAGAGCGGCTCGGCGGTGAGCACGAAGCCGCCGACGTGGATGGAGCGATGGCGGGGAATCTGGTGCAGCCCGTCGACGATCTCCGCGAGCGCACGCACGCGCCGGTCGTTCGGGTCGAGCCCCACGCGCTCGACGATGCTCGCCCCGCCCGTTTCACGGAACGCGGTGGTTGGGTTGCGCCGCTCGGTGTGATCGTCCGATGCATAGGGATCTTCCCAGCGGTTTCCCCGATCAGCGGCAGCGTGCATCGCCGGCGGAATCTGCGTCAGGTCGCGCGCACCCGACGATTGCGCGTTCGGGCTGCCGTACGGTTCATACGCGGCATTGGGCTTCGGCCGGTCGGCCGACGTCATGGGCCGTGCAACCTGTTTGGCTTTTTCCTTTTCCTCCCGTGCGCGCGTCGTCGCTTCGGTGCCGCGCATCATCGCCGTACCGAGCGTGGTGGCGAGTGCGGCGTCGGACTCCTTGGCATTCTTTGGCGTCGCGCGCAACGCCTCCGCGGTGGCCTTGGCCGAGAAGCGGTCGCTGAGCGTGGAGAGCGCGTCGGCCTGGGCGATGCTGAAGCCGAGCACGCGAGCCGCGTCGCGCACCGCGCTGCGCCCGCGGTAGGTGATCTGCTCGCACACCATCGCCGCGTGGTCGCGTCCGTACCGTTCGTACACGTACTGGATCACCCGCTCGCGCTCGCGGTGCGCGAAGTCGATGTCGATGTCGGGTGGCTCGGTGCGCTCCTCGCTCAGGAATCGCTCGAACAGGAGGCCGAGGCGAATGGGATCCACCGCGGTGATGCCGAGGCAGTAGCAGACCGCGGAGTTGGCGGCGGAGCCGCGCCCCTGACAGAGGATTCCTTCGCGCCGCGCGAAGCGGACGATGTCCCAGACGATGAGGAAGTAGCCGGCGAGGCCGAGCTTGGCGACGAGCGCCAGTTCGTGCGCGAGTTGCCGGTCGTGCGCGTCGGTGCGCCGCGCCGTACCCGGCTCGCCCCACCGTTCGCGTGCACCCTGCTCCACGAGGCGGGCGAGATACTCGTCCGGCCCCACGCCGGGGGGCAGGGGAAAGGCGGGCAGGGTGGGGTGCAGTTCCTGAAGGCGGAACAGGCAGCGTTCGGCGATGGCGAGCGTGGCGCGCACCCCGTCGAGGTTGCCGCGCCACCGCCGCGCGATCTGTGCGGCGCCCTTGAGATACCATTCGCCGTTGGGGCGCAGCCGCGTGCCCATCTGGTCGAGCGGCCGCTTGTGCCGCAGGGCGACGAGTACGTCGTGCACCGCACGGTCGCGGGCACGGGCGTAGTGCACGTCGTTCGTCACCACCCAGGGCACGTCGAGTGCGCGAGCGATGTCGATCAGGCGCGCCGTCGTCTGGCGCTCCTCGGGCAGGCCGTGATCCCAGCACTCGATGGCGATGCGGCCATTGAATGCATCCTTCAGGGACGCGGCCGCTTCGCATGCGGCGTCCGTGGCGCCTCGGGCCGCGAGTGACGCGACCCAGCCGCGCGGGCATCCGGTGAGCGCGAACAGGCCGGCCGTGTGCGACGAGAGCAGGTCGAGCGAGACGTGCGGCTCCCCGCGCGGGCTCCCCTGCCGCGCGAGGGTGATGAGCGTGGAGAGGTTGGCGTATCCCTCGCGCGATTCGGCGAGCAATGGGAGGTGCGTGAGCAGCGGTGCTTCGTCGCCCATGTCGACCGCGACGGTGAGCTCGGCGCCGATGAGACCCGCGAGTCCCGCGTCGCGTGCGGCGGTGGCGAAGCGGACGGCGCCACCGAGTTCATCGTGATCGGTGAGGGCGAGGGCGGCGAGGCCCAGCTCTGTCGCGCGCGCGACGAGCAGTTCGGGCAACGCGGCACCATCGAGCAGGGAAAAACAGGAGTGGCAGTGCAGCTCGGCGTAGGCGGTCATGCGCGGAGCGTGGGGCGGTAGGTCGGTAGGTGAGTAGGTCGGCAGGTCGGGAGGACAGGTTCGGATGGCCGCGGGAACGTCTCCGGCCCGCACGCCGTTCGTGGACCATGCCTTCCTACACGTCCCGTCCTACTGGCGGTGCCGCACACCCGCGCCCGATCGACGCCGCCGACCTGGCCACCAAGGCCGACGACCTGTCCACGGCGGAGCTCGACCAGCTTCCCTTCGGGATGATCCAGCTCGACGCGCGCGGACGCATCCTGAAGTTCAACGCCGTGGAGTCGCGGCTCGCGTCGCTCGATCAGCAGCAGCAGATCGGCAAGCACTTCTTCACCGAAGTCGCGCCCTGCACGAAGGTGCAGGCGTTCTATGGACGGTTCAAGGAAGGGGTGCTGCAGGAGCATCTGGATACGACCTTCTCGTTTCACTTCGCGTTCAAGCAGAACCCGCGGGACGTCACGGTGCGGCTGTTCTATTCCAAGCGGACGCAGAGCGTGTGGGTGATGGTGTCGGATCGGGAAGGGAACCCGATTGGCTGAGCGCCTGGCGGCGCTCAGCGTGAACCGTGAACGGTGAACCGTGAACCGTGACGACGGTCCTGTTCACCATTCACCGTCCGTTCACCATTCACCGTTCACCATTCACTGGGCTGTGCACGATCAGGTGGAGAGCCGGGAGCGGGGCGCATGGGGCGGTGAGCCGTGGGCGATGAGGAGCATGCCA
>JANLTI010000093.1:0-3931 GCA_031362845.1 Gemmatimonadaceae bacterium
CCGCCGTCTCGACGGCGGTGGCGAGATCGTTGGAGAGTGCTTCGAGTGTCGATGGCATGGTGAGCACGATGCAGGAGAGGCGCGACGAACGGTACGATGCGACGCTCTCATGATCGCGCGGCGGGCGCTGCGGGCATATCGGACGAACGAGTGAGACCGCCCTCGCCCGTTCGGGCGAGAGGCGGTTTGCACTGCAGCGGGAGAGGGGGAGAGCTGGCAGCGAGAGGCGGTGAGCGATGGGCAATGAGTGGAAGGCATCTTACCCCTCAAGCCTCCATGCTTCCAGCTTCACGCTTCTACCTTCTGGCTCTCCCGCTGCAGTTCGTGATCTCGATTCGCCGAGTCGATATCGATGACTGCAGGCGGAGAGCGATGAGGGAGGAGGGCGGAGCCGGAAGGTTGGAGGCGTGAGGGTTGAGGGAACGTCGCGAACTCACCCATCGTCCCGGTCTGTACGCATGCTACTCATCGCCCACTGCTCATCGCCCCTCGCTCGATGCTCCTTGCTCGCTAGCTTCGCGGCGGGAACAAACTGCCGCGGGCAATGCCGTTCCGTGTTTCCCGTTCACGGTTCACGGTTCACGGTTCACGAGGCTGTCGTGCATGTCGTGCCCCGCATGATCGTCGCCCCACACGGATGCGGCGTCCTCACCAGCGAACACGTTCGCATGGATCATCCAGCCGAACACCGTCTCGGAGAACCGGCCGTCCACCGCGTCGCATGCCTCGCGCGTCGCGACCGGGCTCTCGGGCCCGAACACCGCCTCACCGTTCCGACGCTCGGCCCACCTTGCCGTCTCGCCACGCTTCGGCATGCACCAGTTCACATGCTTGTGCCAGCGCGCCACGGACAGCGGAACTCGCGCGTCGAGCTTTTCCGGGCCGAACCGCTTGGGCGCGGTGTACATCGCGCCCACCAGAATGAACTTCCCGGCCGAGTCCTTTCTATAGAGGAGCGACGTCGGCTTGGCGGCATCGAAGCGAAACGCCTCCTGTACCGCGCGCCAGTTGTTGGTGAAGTGATAGACCTTCTGCGTCGCCATCCGCGGAAGGAACATGTGGTACCCATCGGCGACGGCGGCGCTGGTGTCGGCATACCGAGCGAGTGCGGCGCGCAACGTGGCGGCGACCCGGGCGGCGCGGGCCGAATCGGCCGCGGTGCCAGGGATGGCGGCGGTCATCTTCATGTGAAGCTCCGCGTTGGCGCCCGAGGTGTGAGCCCGCACCGAGGGCGACTTCGGAGCCTCGGCCGCATGGACATGGCTCTGCGCGGCAGCGAGTTGGGCGGCCAGCGCCAGCAAGGTCGCGGCGCCGGCGACGAGGCCCACGGCGAGGCGCAAGCGGACGGTGCGCTGGGGGGGACGGTGCAGTGCAGTCATGAGCATGGGGGCTCTCCCTGGGGTCTAATCCTCAGACGACCAGAGGGGTGGAGTGTTAACAGTCGAGTCCGGCGGAGCTCGGGGAACGGGGTGGGCCGAACTGAGGACGGTTGTGGGCGAAGTTGGGAGTTGCACTGCCGAGCTGATAGCTCCAGGCTGTCAGCTGACTGAACTGGGCGTAGACGCGGGTGGGTGGAGAGTACCTGTGTACGGGGCGTCATCGTGACGAACGGCGGAACTTCCAGACGTGAGTACACAGTTCTCACCTCTGACGCTGACAGCTTGCACCTGTCAGCTCGGCCCTGGACGTTTCTACTCTCTGACGCTGACAGCTTGCCCCTGTCAGCTCGGCCGTGGACGTTCCGCATCGCTGGCGCTTCTGGATGAAGCCCGGGAGCTGTGGCACTCGATACGGGGTGCGATCGTTCGGTCGAGTATCTTCACGACTTCCCAATCCCGCATCCGATCTCGTGGCCGACCTCACCCAGCTCCTGAACGGCAATCCAGCGCTCGCGCTGCCGGCGCTCTTTCTCGGCGGCGTGCTCACGAGCCTGACGCCCTGCGTCTACCCGATGATCCCGATCACCGCCGCCATCGTCGGCGGGCAGACGGCGGGGGAGCCGGTGTCGCGCCTGCGCCCGGCGCTGCTCACGCTCACGTACGTGGTTGGGCTCGCGACGGTCTACTCGGCGCTCGGTGTCTTCGCCGGGCTCACGGGCACGCTGTTCGGCAGTGTGAGCACGAACCCGTGGCTGTACTTCGCCATGGCCAACGTGCTGGTACTCGCTGCACTCAGCATGCTGGACGTGGTACCCATTCGCGTTCCGGCGGGTATCATGGCCCGGGCGGCGAACATGGGCACGGCCGGACGGTTCTCCGGCGCGTTCCTGATGGGGGCGATGTCGGGGCTGGTCGCTGCCCCCTGTTCAGCACCGGTGATGGCCGCGGTGTTGACATGGGTCACGGTGACCAAGAGTGTGGGCGTCGGATTTCTGTACCTGCTCACCTTCTCGATCGGCATGTGCACGCTGCTCATCGTCGTCGGCCTCTCGACGGGCGGAGTGGCGCGGTTGCCACGTGCCGGCACCTGGATGCTGACGGTGAAGAAGGTGTTCGCGCTCGTCATGCTCGGCGCCGCCGAGTACTACCTCGTGAAGATGGGGCAACTGCTGATATGAAAATCGCGATGCGGAGTACGGCGTTCGGCGTACTGCTCTCGGCTGCGGCCATTCTCGCGCCTCGCCAGGCGCAGGCACAGGATTCGGGTCTGCCCATCGGGACGATGGCGCCGAGTGCGGTGCTCCAGACGCTCGACGGAAAGTCGGTGGATCTCGCGCAGATCACGAAGGGCGGCCCGGCGGTGATCGAGTTCTGGGCGACCTGGTGCGAAAACTGTGACCACCTGCTTCCGGCGATGCAGAGGGCGCAGGCGAAGTACGGCAAGCGCGTGAAGTTCGTGGCCGTGGCGGTGAGCGTGAACCAGAGCCCGCGCCGAGTGAAGCTGCATGCCGCGAAGTACAAGGTGCCGGGCGTGCAACTCTACGACACGAAGGGCGACGCGACCGGCAAGTGGGACGTCCCGGCGACATCGCACGTCGTGGTGATCGACAAGCGCGGCCGCGTGGTGTACACGGGCGTGGGCGGCACGCAGGACATCGAGGCAGCAATCCGAAGAGCACTGTGAACTGAGAACTCGGGGCGGCGTCGCTGCGCGTCGCCTTACGGGGCGGCAGGCGCTGCGCGCTGCCTTACGGGGCGGCAGGCGCTGCGCGCTGCCTTACGGGGCGGCGGGCGCTGCGCGCCGCCTTACGGGAACTGCGCTGCCGTTGAAGTTCCCGTTAGCGAGCGAAGCGAGCGCCCCGTAAGCGTGCCGCGCGAAGCGCGGTCACGCGCCCCGTCAGCGAGCGCGCGCAGCGCCGTGAGCGCCCCGTAAGCGCAGCGCCCCCAGTTACAAGAACAACCCCTCGATCGACAGATACCTCTCCCCCGTGTCATAACAAAAGGCCAGTACTCGGCAATCAGCTTTCAGTTCAGGGAGTTTTTTCGCCACCGCGGCCAGTGACGCGCCCGACGACACGCCGACGAAGATGCCTTCTTCTCGCGCCGCGCGCGCGGCGAAGGTGAACGCCTCTTCTTCCGTCACCTGGATGTAGCCGTCCACCACGTCGGCGTGGAAGTTGGCCGGGATGAAGCCGGCGCCGATGCCCTGCAGCTTGTGCGGCGTGTGCGTGCCGCCGCTCAACACGGTCGACTTGGCCGGCTCCACGGCAAAGGTCTTGAGCCCCTTCATCGTCTTCTTCAACGTCTCGCTCACGCCGGTGATGTGGCCACCCGTACCGACGCCGGTGATCAGATAGTCGAGGCCTTCGGGAAAGTCGCGCAGGATCTCCTGCGCCGTGGCGGTTCGATGGATCTCCAGGTTCGCCGGATTCTCGAACTGCTGCGGCATCCACGCGTTCGGCGTCGCGGCCACGATCGCCTCCGCTCGCGCGATGGCGCCCTTGACCCCCTGCTCCCGCGGCGTGAGCTCCAGCTCGGCGCCGTACGCGGTC
>JANLTI010000146.1:0-4110 GCA_031362845.1 Gemmatimonadaceae bacterium
ATCAGCCGTTCGATTCGTCGCAGTCGCGCCGGACTCAAGGACCCCAATCGGCCGATCGGCTCGTTCATCTTCAGCGGCCCCACCGGGGTCGGCAAGACGGAGCTCGCGCGGTCGCTGGCCAAGTTCCTGTTCGCCGATGCGTCGGCGCTCATTCGCGTGGACATGAGCGAGTACATGGAGAAGTTCTCCGTGTCGCGGCTCATCGGCGCGCCGCCGGGCTACGTGGGGTACGAGGATTCGGGCACGCTGACGAAGGCGATCCGTCGCAAGCCTTATTCGGTGATTCTGCTCGACGAGATCGAGAAGGCGCACCCCGACGTCTTCAACATCCTGCTGCAGGTACTCGACGAAGGTCATCTGACCGACAACTACGGCCGCCAGATCGACTTCAAGAACACCGTCGTCATCATGACGTCCAACGTCGGCGCGCGGGACATCACGAAGGGCAAGGGACTCGGGTTCACGACCGGTGATAGTGTCCAGTCGTTCGAACGGATGCAGGAGAAGGTCAAGGAAGAGCTGAAGGTGGTGTTCAATCCCGAGTTCCTGAACCGGCTCGACGATGTCATCGTCTTCCATCCGCTCGACCGCGGTCACATCACGCAGATCGTGTCGATCCTCCTCAAGGATGTCCGGAAGCGGCTGGCCGAGGACGAGCTGACGATCAAGCTCACCGACGCGGCCACGGAGCTGCTGGTGAAGAATGGGTACGATGAGGCGTATGGTGCGCGGCCGCTCAAGCGGTCGATCCAGCGATTCATCGAGGATCCACTTTCGGAAAAGATCCTGCTCGGCGAGTTCACGAAGGGCGACGAGATCGAAGTCGACGCCGCGGCGGACGGGAGCAAGCTGGATTTCAAGGTGATGTCGAGCGCGTCGAACACCTAGTCGTTCGACGGGGAAACCAGTCGGCGGCCGGCAGGGTCCAACGTCAAGGGACCCTGCCGGCCTTTTTCCGTGTATATTGTCGTGATGCCTCGACTCTTTTGTGTTGCCGTCGCCCTGCTGTGCCTGGGGGCGACGGCGCGTGCGCAGGACGCCGCTGTTGCGGGTCGATGCGCCGCACCCGATTCCATCATCTTCCGCGGCTCGACGCGAACGTCCGATGCGACCTTGCGGTCGGAGACGGGACTCGTGCCCGGCGCGATGAATTACCGCGTGATCGATCGCGCCATCAAGGCACTGTACGCGCTCGGACAGTTCGAGGACGTTCAGGCCGCCTGCGAGCTGGAGCCTGGCGGGGCGCGGGCGGACCTGGTGTTCACGCTCCGCGAGCGATTGCTGCTGCGAAATGTGGACGTCACGGGCACGGATCGGCTCTCGCGCAACGACGTGCGCGACCGGGTGGATCTGCTCGTTGGTCGAGCCGTCGATCCGGCGCAGGTGGCGCGCGCCGTTCAGCGCATCGATTCGCTGTATCAGGCGGCGGGCTACTACCTGGCCCGGGTGAAGCCCGAGACCACGGTCGTGAATGGGCAGGTGGATCTGATGTTCCGGGTCGACGAGGGGCGCCGGCTCGCCGTTTCGGGCGTGGCGATCGAGGGGAATCAGGGTGTGTCGGACCGGTCCGTCGTGTCGGCGATGTCCACCAAGCCAGAAGGATTCCTCTGGCTCCGGAAGGGCGAGCTGGACGCCGACAAGTACGCCGCCGACGTGAGCGAAAAGATTCCCGCGCTCTATGCTCAGAAGGGGTACATCGACGCGCAAGTGCTCAAGGATACGCTCAAGGTGGACCGCGCCCGTGGAAAGGCGCTCGTCGACATCACCGTGAAGGAAGGCCCGCGCTACAAGATCGGCACGTTCGAGGTCACGGGAAGCCGTCACTTTTCGAACGAGGACATCGCGCGCTACTATCCGTTCGGGGAGCGGCCGACGACGATCACCGGCGCCGTGAAGGGGCTGTTGCGAACGGGTCGGAAGAACGACGATGCGCTCTACTTCGACCAGGCGCGCTGGGACGAGGCGACCCGGAGCGTGGGCGAGGCGTACGCGAACGAAGGGTACATCTACGCCAACGTGCGGCCGGTCGTGCAGCGGACCGTCGGGGCCGACGGCACGCCGACGGTCAATCTCCGCTGGGAGGTGGACGAGCGGCAGCCGGCGATCGTGAATCGCGTGGAGGTGCTCGGGAACGACATCACGTCCGAGTCATGCATTCGCAACCAGATCTTCGTCGTGCCGGGCGACGTGTTCCGGCGTGAGGCGCTGATCCGCAGCTATCAGAGCATCGGCAACCTCGGATTCTTCGAGACACCGCTGCTCCCGCCCGATACGAAAACCGCGAATGACAATGGAGACGTGGACGTCATCTTCCGCGTGAAGGAGAAGCGGACCGGCAACGTCAACTTCGGCGCATCGGTGGGGCAGGGCAACGGCGTGGGCGGGTTCATCGGGTTCGATCAGCCCAACCTGTTCGGCTTGTGCAAGCGTGGCGCGCTGAACTGGCAGTTCGGCCAATACGTGAACGATTTCAGCCTGAGCTACACCGATCCGTTCATTCGCGAGTCGCAGATCTCGGGGACGGTGACGGCGTATCACTCCCAGACGCGCTACTACGTGAGCAACGTCGGCCGGCAGACGCGCGTTGGCGGACAGCTCCAGGTCGGCTTTCCCGTGCTGGGATCACGGTTCTCGCGCCTGTTCGTGTCGTATGGTGCGGAGCGCGTGAACTACGGCGGCGGCGCGAACTCGCTGACGAGCACGATCGACTGCCGCATCGTCACCTGCTCGCGGTCCACGCTCGGCGTGAACTTCGACCACGACACGCGGATCGGCCTGCCATTCCCGACCGACGGCGGCAATCAGACACTGTCGGCGCAGGTGAACGGCTTCTTCGGCGGCGCCCAGTACACGCGCTATACCGGCGAGATGAAGCACTATGCCACCCTCGCGCAGTTTGGCGGCGGTGCGCTGGGCAGCGAGCCGATCACGCTCGCGCTCGCCTTGAAGTCGCGGGCGGGCGCGGTCTTCGGCAACGTGGGCGGGTTCTACGTGTCGCAGAAGTTCTCGCTCGGCGGCGTGCAGTACGGCGAACCGCTGCGCGGCTACGACGAGTTCTCGATCACGCCGGCAGGATATGTCGGAGGCACGTCGCAGAACGCCACGCAGAATTCATTCGGCAGCGCGTTCTTCACGAATTCGGTGGAACTGGGCCTGCGCTTCAATCAGCAGTTCTACGTCGGCACGTTCTACGACGCGGGCAACATCTGGGCGCGTCCGCAGGACTTCAACCCCACGCGACTGTTTCGCGGCGCGGGCGTTGGCGCCGCCGTCGTCACCCCCCTTGGACCGCTTGGGCTCGACTGGGGGTATGGATTCGATCGCGTCGAGAACGGCGTCAAGAAGCCCGCCTGGCAGTTGCATTTCAAGCTCGGACAGCTCTTCTAACCTGGAGTACACATGCGTGTGATCTTTCGCGCGGCGTCCGCCGCGCTCGTGTTCGTCGCCGCCGCCGGCTTCCCGCTCGCGGCACAGAGTGGGCAGAAGATGGCGTACATTCGTTCGTCGGTCCTGCTCGACCAGGCGCCTGGTCGTGTGGAGGCGGAAGCGCAGTTCGACCGTGAGACCGGCACCTATCGCGACCAGATCAAGCGGATGAGCGATTCGCTCAATACGATGGTCGCCGATTTCGAGAAGGCCCAAGCGTCGTTGAGTGCGGCGACGCGTGACTCGCGCGGCAAGGCCATCCAGGCGCGGGAAGCCGACTACCAGCGGCGCACGCGCGAACTCGAGCAGAAGGCGCAGCAGCGTCAGGCCGAGCTCGTGCAGCCGATCCTGGATCGCGTCAAGCAGGCCATTGAAGACCTGCGCATCGAGGGCGGATACTCGTTCGTCTTCAACGCCGATCAAGGCTCGGCGATCGTGGCGATGGACAAGAATCTGGACATCACCGATCGGGTGCTCGTCAAGCTGCGCGGCATGACGGCAACGTCGGCTCCGCGTCCATCCACTGGCGCCCCCACGGCGGCGCCGTCGGGAGTCACTCGTCCGCAGACACCTCCGCGCGACTGACGCGTGACGGAGCGGTCGCCTTCGGGGCAGGCACGGGGCGGGGTGGGCCCCACGGGGGGGCCCGCGGGGGGCCCAGGGGGGGGCGGGGAGCGCCCCCCC
>JANLTI010000155.1:0-6019 GCA_031362845.1 Gemmatimonadaceae bacterium
GCCCCATCCCGTCCGGTGGCTGCCGGTGAGCGGGTGCGCGCCAACGAAACGTGCACCGAGTCCCGCGGATTCCGCGGCCGCGACGATGCTGCGCTTGGTACTCCCGAGATCCATCACCAGGCGTGCATCGCCGATCCGCGCCGCGAGAGCCGGAAGCAGCGCGATCGTCGCGTCCACCGGCAGCGCGAGCACCACCACGTCCGCAGACGCGATTCCCGCCAGGTCCGAGGCGAGCGCTTCCTGCACCGCGCCATCGCGCAGCGCCGCCTCGAGCTGGGTGCCATCGCGATCGTAGCCCAGCACGTGAACACCACGCACATGGAGCGCGCGCGCCATGGAGCCCCCCATGAGGCCGAGTCCGATCACGGCGATGCGCGTGTCTGGAATCATCGTGCGCTTTCCTGCGCGCGGCGCGAGATGCCGACGATCTGCTGGAAAATCTCCCGCACGGGATCGGCGGGAAGCCCCTCGACGCTCGCCGCGGCCAGCGCGGCCTGAATCACCTCCGCCTCGCGATTCGCATTCACGATCGGCAATCCCGCCTCGCGCTTGGCGCGTGCCGCGCGCAACGCGAGGGCGACTCGCTGCGCGAGCAGGGAGACGATGCGCTGGTCCACGACCTCGATCGCGTTCCGGCATTCCATCAACTCGTCGTGCGGATCGCGCGTCGAGCCGTCCGACGTCGTCATGCGCCCGCTCCGGCGGTCACGGTCGCCATCGTGCGGCCGGCCGCCGAGGCGAACGCCGTGAGCCGATCCATGAGCGAGAGAAATGCCGGTGGCGCGAGCGACTGGTCACCGTCGGACAGCGCGCTCTCGGGATCGGGATGCACCTCGATGATCAGACCGTCGGCGCCCGCCGCGATGCCGGCAAACGCCAGCGGGGCCACGAGCGCGGCGTCGCCTCCAGCATGACTCGGATCCACGATGACCGGGAGGTGCGTCTCGCGCTGAAGCACGGGAATCGCCGACACGTCGAGCGTGTTGCGCGTCGCGCGCTCGAAGGTACGGATACCGCGCTCGCACAGGACGATGTTGCTGTTGCCATTGGCCATGATGTACTCGGCCGCCATCAGCAGCTCCACGATCGTCGCCGACATCCCGCGCTTGAGCAGGACGGGGCGCTTCGCCCGCCCGAGCTCGGCGAGGAGGGCGAAGTTCTGCATGTTGCGCGCGCCCACCTGCAGCATGTCCGCGTGCTCGGCCACGAGGTCCACGTCGCGGGTGTCGAGCACCTCGGTCACCACCGGCAGGCCGGTGGAGGTGCGCACCTCCACGAGCAGCTTCAGCGCTTCCGCACCGAGCCCCTGGAAGCTGTAGGGCGAAGAGCGCGGCTTGAACGCACCGCCGCGGAGGATCGTCGCGCCGGCGTCACGCACGACGACCGCTGTTTCGTGCAGCATGTCGCGATTTTCGACGGAGCAGGGACCGGCGATCACCGTGATCGCCGGGCCGCCGATGCTCGCCCGCTCACCGACGCGCACCACCGTGCGATCCACGCTGAACTCGCGCGACGCGCGCTTGTAGGGCTTGAGCACCGGGAGCACCGACTCCACGCCCGGAATGGAGCGGAGCGGAATTTCCTGGAGGCGGGTCTCGTCGCCGATGCAGCCGATGATCGTGCGGTGCTCGCCCCGCGACAGATGCGTGTGCAACCCCGCCGATTCGATGCGCTCGCGAATGTGATCGAGCTCGTCGTCGCTGATGTCGGGGCGTGTGATGATGATCATTGGGATGCGCGGACTGAAGTGGCGGGAAAAACAAGACGGCCCGTGGAGTTCCACGGGCCGTCGGCGGGTCATCGTGCGGTGAGCGTTCGCTCAGTCGCGCATGCGTCTCCAGCCACGGCCCGTTTGAAGATGGGCGTAGTAATAAAAGAAGACGTGATAGGTGCGCGGGCTGGCCATGCCCGTAGGTTAGGAGCGAGGTGGGCGCGCCGTCAAGTGCGAATCGAAGTGTCCCCGTCGCGGGACGATGATGTCGATCCTCAACGCCCCTCTCCTTCGAACCGTAACTCTCCCATCTCTTCCCCTTCCGGAGTTCCCCACCTGATGCGTGTCTCCTCGTTCGCCATGGCGTTCACCGCCGTCTCGCTGCTCACGCCACAGGCACGGGCCCAGGGCCGCGCCGTGCCGACTCCCGCCTCCGTGATCGGATTCGAGCCCGGCGCCGATCGCCGGTTGCCGCAGTGGAAGCAGGTAGTCTCGTACTTCCAGGCACTCGACGCCTCCTCGCCACGCATTCAGCTCCACACGCTCGGTACGACGACGCTCGGCCGGCCCTTCATCGCGGCCTTCATCGGCGATCCCGCCACGCTCGGCAACCTGGCGCGAGTACGCGACGCGGCCCGCCGCCTCGCCGACCCGCGGCTCACGACGGCGCAGGAACGTGCGACGCTCGAGCGCGAGGGCAAGGTGGTCGTGCTCGTGACCTCCAGCATTCATTCCACTGAAGTGGGCGGAATTCTCACGCCGCTCGTGCTCGCGCACCGACTCGTCACCGGTGAGGATGAGGAATCCCGCTCGATCCGCCGCAACACGCTCACCATTCTCGTGCCTTCGCTCAATCCGGATGGCGTGGACATCGTGGGTGATTGGTATCGAGGGTCGCTCGGATCGGCGTGGGAGGGCAGCGGACCACCCTCGCTCTATCACTACTACACGGGACACGACAACAACCGCGACTGGTATGCGTTCACGCAGGTCGAGACGCGCATGGTGATCGACTCGCTGTACTCGCAGTACCATCCGCAGATCGTCAACGACATCCACCAGCAGGGCTCGAACGGCTCGCGCATCTTCGTGCCGCCGTACATGGATCCCGTGGAGCCGAACATCGATCCCATCCTCATCGCCGGCGTGGCGCAGATGGGAAAGTCGATGACGTGGCGAATGACCGCGCAGGGCCTCACGGGCATCGCGAACAACACGTCGTACGATGCGTGGACGCCGGCCCGTGCGTATCAGCATTACCACGGCGCGATTCGCATCCTCACGGAAACGGCGAGCGCGCAACTCGCGTCGCCCATCACCGTGAGCTACGACTCGTTGCGCGGCGGCCTCAATGTCGATCCGAAGGTCACGGGGGTCGATTTCCTGACGAAGTGGAACGGCGGCGCCTGGGGGATCGGCGACATCGTGCGCTACCAGACTGCGGCGTCGTGGGCACTGCTTGCGCAGGCGGCGGACGATCGCGCGCTGTGGTTGTCGAGCTATTCGCAGGTGCAGCGGAACGCCGTGGCGGGCAAGCGCGCGCCCGGCCGTGCCGACTGGCCCGCCTCGATCGTGATTCCTGCACAACCAGCGCGCGACACGGCGGTCAACGCCGCCATTCGCATCCTGCAGCGCGGACAAGTGGAGGTACGCCGCGCCTCGGCAAACTTCTCCGCCAATGGACGCAGCTTTTCCGCGGGCAGCTACGTGATTCACACCGCGCAGCCGTACGGCGCGTTCGCCAAGACCATGCTCGAGACGCAGCGCTACCCGAACCTCCGCGAGTACCCGGGCGGTCCGCCGAAGCGTCCGTACGACGTCACCGCGCATACCCTGCCGCTACTGCTCGGCTTCGACGTCGTCATGGTGCCCGATTCGGTGACCGTCGCGACGACCACGGTGAATCCGGTAGCGGCCACGCGTTGGGTGGCGGCCGGGCTCAGCGACTCGCGCGCTCGCCGCATCGCAATCTTCGCGAACGCGTCGGCGGCGATGGATGAGGGATGGACGCGCTGGGTGTTCGACCAGTACCGCGTTCCCTTCACGGTGGTGACGGCGCGCGACATTCGCGCCGGCAACCTGTCATCGCGCTTCGATGCGCTCGTGATCCCCGACCAGAACGCGCGCCTCATCGCGCGCGGGCCCACGGGCAACTATCCGGATTCGCTCAAGGGCGGACTCGGTGAGGCCGGCGCCGCAGCCTTGGGCGCTTTCGTCGACGCGGGCGGCACCGTGCTCGCCTTCAACGATGCCAGCGAGTACGCGATCGACGCGCTGCAGCTTCCCGTGACCAACTCGTTGGCGAACGTGCGACCCACGGAGTTCTACGCGCCGGGCTCGCTGATCCGGGTGGAGTACGACCGCGCACACCCGCTCACCGCGGGCCTTACCTCGCCCGAGTCGGCGGTCTGGTTCGAGACCTCACCCACGTTCGACATCACCGATGCGAGCCGAGCGACGGTCGTCGCACGCTACCCCGCCACGGGAGATCCGTTGGCGAGCGGGTGGCTCCTTGGTGCATCCCGCTTGGCCGGCAAGGCGGCGCTCGTGGACGTGATGCGGGGCAAGGGACACGTGGTGCTGTTCGGATTCCGGCCGCAGTATCGCGCCCAGTCGATGGCGACGTTTCCGATCATCTGGAATGCGCTGCGCGGCATGGGCGCGATGCAGCCCTGAGCCAGCGCCGCGCTACTGCGCGTATCGCAGGATGTCGTAGAGAAATCTGACGCCGAACCCCACGTTCTCCACGGACAGGCGCTCGTCGTTGCCATGAACACCGCGCTGTTCGTCTGCCGCCTCCACCCGGAATGGGTCGAGGCCGTACGCAATGATTCCCAGTTTGCGATAACTCGGCCGGTCCGTCGCACCGGTCATCATCGAGCTCGTGACGAAGACGCCGGGCTCGCGCTCCCTCGCTGCGCGTTCCACGGCGCGAAAGAGGTCGGTGTTCGCCGGACTCTCGAACGGCGGTTTCGGCCCGAGCAGTGTCTCGAAGTGCACCGCCGTGTCGGCGACGATGCGTTTGAGCGTCGCCAGCATGTCGGCCGGGTCCTGATCGGGTAGCAGCCGGACGTCGATCTCCGCGCTCGCTTCCGCCGGAATCACGTTGGTCTTGTTCGAGCCGGTGAGGCCGGTCAATGAAATCGTGTTGCGCAGGATCGCATTCCAGTAGACGTCGCGGAGGATCCACTCGCGCGCACGCGGCTCGGCGAGCGCTGACCTCACGTCGGCCAGCCAGGCGCGTTGCGGCGCCGGATAGTTGCGGCTGATGTCGCGAAAGAACTTCTCGACACCCGGCGTCACGTGCAGCGGCGTTTCGTATTTCGCGATCCGGTCCAGCGCCGCCACCAGACGCGGCACCGGGTTGGCCCGTGTGGGCCGCGACCCGTGCGAAGGCGTGCCCTACACGACGAGCCGTTGCCACATCGTACGCTTCTCCGCGACGCCCACACTGAAGTACTCGAGCTTCCCGTTGCGATAGACGTTCGCGCCCCCTTCGGTGAAGAGATACTCGACGTCCTTCAGCAGGTCGGCATGCTTCTCGACGAACACGATGCCGCCCGTACTGTTCAACTCCTCATCGGCATTGGCGACGAACACGATGTCGCGCGTGAGCGGTACGCCACTGCGCTTCAGGGCGACCAGTGCCATCAGGTGCGCCACGCCCTGTCCCTTCATGTCGAGCGCACCACGACCGTAGACGAATCCGTTTTTCAGCTCGCCGCTGAACGCCGGCACGGTCCAGTACGCGGGGGTCACGGGGACGACGTCCATGTGCTGCACGAGCGCGATCGCGCGCTTGCTCCCGTTCCCCTTGAGCCGCGCGTACAGGTTGGCCCGCCCCACACCCAACTCTGCGGTATCGAGAATGACCGCCTCGATCCCTTCCTTCTGCAGGAACGCCTGGAGAAAGCGCGCCGTCGCCAGCTCGTTTCCCGGCGGGTTGGACGTGTCGATGCGCAGGTACTGACGCAGCACATCCACCGCTTCCACTTGCATCGCCGCCCAATCGACGGCACGTGCAGGCGATGCGCCCTGCGCGTGAGCGATGCAGGGCAGTGCGAGGAGCAGACCGAGAGTTCGATGATCGAGGCGCATGGTATGGTGGCGAGAGCGTTGGATGGAACGAGATCGACTGAGCTTGCCCGGTCGTCGCGCCACGGCGCAACCCTGACCGCGTCGGAAACCTTTGCCGTCGGGGCTCGTACCAAGAGAACAGCCTCCCCTTCTCCCAGGGTCGTCCCGCATGTTCGCTCATCTCGTCGCGTTGATGCTGCAGGTGCCCACCCCATCGCCGCAGACGACGGT
>JANLTI010000194.1:0-12198 GCA_031362845.1 Gemmatimonadaceae bacterium
GCGCTGCGCGCGCACCTAAGGGGGCGGGGGCGGTGCGCGCCGCCTCACGGGGCGCGTGGCGGTGCTGCGCACGGCACGCTTACCGCGACTGACGTGCAGTTATCTGTTCCCGTACGGGCGGGCGGCGTAGCCGCCTCGCCCGCCCCGTAAGGCTCGAGCGTCAGCGCGAGCCGCCCCGTCAGGGCGGGCGGCAGAGCCGCCTCGCCCGCCCCGCCCTTCCGCCCCCTATCGCGCCGCGACCGATCGTATTACTGTACGTCTCAGCGACGCACCCCGTGCTTCGGCCCGGGGACCTAGTTCCGACGGATCAGGGGCCTGCTACTCGCGGGTCTCTTTTTTTTCTCACCCGCGTCGCTACCACTACGGTACAGTTCCGTAGTAGCAGGGTGAGCCCCCGCGTGAGGGCGCCGTTCACGTTCAACATGTAGTCGGTACGTACGGGAGTTCCGTACGCCGGCCACAAACATCATTGAGGAGTTCAGCTATGCGTACGACCGGCACCGTGAAGTGGTTCAACGACACGAAGGGCTTTGGCTTCATCACCCCCGCGAACGGCGAGAAGGATTGCTTCGTGCACCACTCCGCCATTCAGGGTCACGGCTTCAAGTCCCTCGCGGAAGGCGAGGCCGTGGAGTTCGACGTGGTTCAGGGCGCAAAGGGCCCGGCCGCTGAGAACGTCGTCAAGCTCGGCCGCTAACACGGCGAGTCGGACAGGTCCGGTCGTCTAACGACAGGCTGAACTAGTCCACGCTCGAAAACAGGAACGCCCCGTTCGCGACAGCGAACGGGGCGTTCCTGCGTTCGGTATCCAACTCGTCTAGTAGGCGACGACGGGCCCGAACACCGGAAGCTTCCACGGCACGCTTCGCAGCGGTTCAGGCTCGGTGCCCGGCACGAAGTACTCGGTGTAGCGATTCGCTGGCGGCGTGCCCGCGTCCGCGACCTGGCCCGTGATGCGGTCGAGATCGACGGTGAGCATCCCCACGGGCGGGGTCCACGCGGCAGGCGCCGGCCGTCCCGCGTAGTAGCGCGCCATCATCGCGCCCCAGATCGGGGCCGCGAGCGACCCGCCGGCTGCGCCGGGCATGATCGTCTTCGGCCGGTCGAATCCCAGCCACACGCCGGCGACGAGATCCGGCGTCATGCCCATGAACCAGACGTCGACGTTGTCGTTCGTCGTCCCGGTCTTGCCGGCAACCGCGACACCGGCGGGCACGGCGCGACGGGCAGGGCCGCCCGTGCCGCGTTCCGCGACGTCGCGCATCATGTCGCGCACGATGAACGCGATGCGTGGATCCATCACGGACTTCGGAATCGACGGATGTCGCTGGAAGATGGACCGGCCGGCGGCGTCCTCGATGTGCGTGACGAGACGGGGCTCCACGACGCTGCCGAGGTTCGCCCACACCGTGTACGCGGCCACATAGTCGAGCGGCCGCACGACCGACGCGCCGAGCGCGCTCGCCGGCACAGCCATGATGGGAGTGCTGATGCCGGTGCGTCGGCCCATCGCCGTCATGGAATCGAGTCCGACATGCATCGCCAGCTGGACGGCGACCGGATTTCTGGAATGCGTGAGCGCTTCGCGAAGCGTGATCGGTCCCATGAACTTTCCGTCGGCGTTCTCGGGGCGGTACACCTCGTTCCGCACACTGTCGATCACGATGGCGATCGCGCTGTCGCCCACGATCGTCGCCGCGCTCATGCTGTCCTCGAGCGCGAGGGCGTAGACGAACGGCTTGAACGACGAACCGGGCTGGCGAAGCGCGTTCGTCGCGCGGTTGAACGGTGCGAGCTGATGATCGCGACCTCCCACCAGCGCCTTCACGTCTCCCGTCGAAGGCTCGAGGGCCACGACGGCGCCCTCGAGTGCATCGGTCTTGTTCGCCGCCAGCGCGAGCGTGGGATGCCGGTAGCCGGCGCGTCGCTCGACGTCGAGCGTCCCCTGCACCAGCGCGTCAACGGCCGCGCGCTGGAGGGCGACGTCCACGGTCGTGTGAATGCGGTATCCGCCGGCGGACAGATTCACCCCGGCGCGCTCGAGCGACTGCCGCACGGCGTCGACGAAGTAGTCGGCGGCCACGGCGAGCCCGCGATTCTGTACCGTCACCACCGGCTCGGCCTTCGCGCGTTCGGCGTCCGCGGCGGCGACGAATCCCTGGGCCGCCATCAGGCTCAAGATGAGATTGCGGCGGGCCTTCGCCTTGTCTGGAAAGCGAGTCGGATCGTAGCCCACCGGCGATTTCGGCAGCGCGGCGAGCGTCGCCGCTTCGGCGAGCGTCAGCCGTGCGGCCGTCTTGCCGAAGTAGTGCCGTGCCGCTGATTCGACGCCATGCCAGCCGTGTCCGAAGTTGATCTGGTTGATGTAGCCCTCGAGGATCTGGTCCTTCGAGTAGCGCCGCTCCATCTCTCGCGCCGCGCTCTGCTCGCGCAGCTTGCGGCCCACGCTCATGTCGCGCCGGTCGATCTGGTCGGGATGCATGTTGCCGACGAGCTGCTGCGTGATCGTGCTCGCGCCGCCACGATTGTCGCCGGTGATGCCCTCGAGCAGCTTGCCCTTGATGGCCCCGGCGACGCCGATGAGATCGACGCCATCGTGCTGGTAGAAGCGATGGTCTTCCACGGCGACGAACGCCTGCCCGACGTACTTCGGCAGGGTGCGGATCGAGACCGAGGTGCGCGACTCGCGACCGATCTCGCCGATGAACGAGCCATCACGCGCGTAGACGAGCGACGTCTGCGGCTGCGGGACGAGCTGCCAGGGCTCGCCGGTGGACTGTGCGTGGGCGACGGGCGCCGCTAGCAGGACGATCAGGGCGAGCGTGTGAAGACGGGACATGGGAGAGCGGTACACCTGGGTCGGGAGCAGGTTCGCACGGAGGACGCTTTCAGACTGACGACCAGTACTCGGTACTTGGTACTACGTGCCAAGTACCAAGTACTGTCGTCGTCGCCGTTGCCCCTGTCCCGCCACGGCGCGACCTTTCACCTACATGGCTCTCCCCCTGACGCTCGCGCTCGCCCAGTTCCAGCCGAAGAAGGGCGACTACGCAGCGAACCTCGCCCGGATCGGGGCTCTGCTCCATCAGGCGGCGGTGCTGCCGATCGCTCCCCGGCTCGTGTGCTTTCCCGAGACGTCGCTCAGCGGCTATTTCCTGGAAGGCGGCGTCCGGGAGCATGCCGTCACGGCGGGGCAGCTCGCGGCAGACCTGCATCGGACGTACATGGGTACACCGGTGGACGTCTGCGTGGGGTTTTACGAGGTGTGGCAGAACACGCTGTACAACAGCGCGCTGTACGTCTCACTGGGTGAAGCCGTGCCGCTCGTGCGACACGTGCATCGCAAGGTGTTTCTCCCCACGTATGGCATGTTCGACGAGGCGCGCTTCGTCGAGCCCGGTCACGAGATGCGCGCTTTCGACACGCCGTGGGGCCGCGCCGCGATCCTCATCTGTGAGGACGTCTGGCATTCGATGTCGGGCACGATCGTCGCGCTGGACGGCGCGCAGCTCATCATCGTCCCTACTGCCCCGCCCGCACGTGGCGCGGCGCCCAAGCAGGACGGCGTGCCCGGGCCAGCGAGCGTCTCCCGATGGGAGCGGCTCGCCCGCGACATGGCCGACGAGCACGGACTGTTCGTCGCGCTCGTGCATCTGGTGGGCAGTGAAGGCGGCAGGCTGTTCCCTGGCAGCGCGCTCCTGGCCGGCCCCAAGGGAGAGGTTCGCGTGCGCGGCCCGCTGTGGCACGAAGCATTGATCGTGGCGACGCTCGACCTCGCCGACGTCACCCGTGCCCGCGCCGACATGCCACTGATCGCCGACCTCGAGACCATGGCGCCGCATCTCCGCGACGCGTTGGCCAAGGTGGACGCCGACACCCCGCACCTGCTCGCGTTCGACGGAATGGAGGCAATCGCCGCGACCATGGGCGTGCCGTCCACCACCGACACTGATCAATCGTCCACCACCCGCGCCCGCGTCGCGTCATCACGAGACGCGGCCTCGTCGTTCCCGATCGTGCACGCCGAGCCCACGGCGGGGCCGTCGGCGCTGACCATAGACGCGGCACTGGTGGAAGACTGGCTCGTGCATTTCCTGCGCGACGAGATGCGCCGCCGGGGCTTCGGCAAGGTCGTTGTCGGCATTTCGGGCGGCGTGGACTCGGCCGTAAGCGCGAGCCTCGCGGCGCGCGCGCTGGGCCCCTCCAACGTCATTGGCGTGCGTCTCCCCTATCGCACGTCGAGCTCCGAAAGCCTGGCGCACGGCCAGCTCGTGATCGACGCACTTGGCATCGAGGGGCGCACGCTCGACATCAGCGCGGCGGTGGACGGCTATCTCGTCACCGAACCTGACGCCGATGCCTCACGCCGCGGCAACGTGATGGCCCGCATGCGCATGATCGCGCTGTTCGACCTCTCGGCCAAGCATCGCGCCATTCCCGTGGGCACCGGGAACAAGACCGAGCGGCTGTTCGGCTACTTCACCTGGCATGCCGATGATTCGCCGCCCATCAACCCGCTCGGCGATCTCTTCAAGACCCAGGTGTGGGCGCTCGCGCGGCATCTCGGTCTGCCCGAGGTCGTGATCGGCAAGGCGCCCTCGGCCGATCTCGTGGTCGGGCAGACCGACGAAGGTGACTTCGGCATCAGCTACGCGAAGGCGGACGAGCTGCTGAACTGGCTGGTGAGCGGCTACTCGCCCGACGAGCTCGTGGAGCGCGGATTCGACGCGGCGGACGTCGCGCTCGTTTCCAAGCGTCTGTCGTCCACGCACTGGAAGCGGCGGTTGCCCACTGTTGCGATGCTCAGCTCGTCGACGATTGGGGAGTCGTATCTGCGGCCGGTCGATTTTTGACGAGGGTGACAGCGATAGGTCGGTATGTCGGTCGGTGGGTAGATCGGAGCCGGGGAGCTCAACGCTGGACCCGCGTATTCATCGCAACGAGACGGGAGTCGGCGCTGTAGCGGCATGCTCCTCGCTTTTCGAAGACGTCGCATTCTTCGAGAGGCGAGCATGAGCCCAGCAGCCAAGAAAAAGTCGTCGCGGAAATCGCCAGCCACGTTGGCGCGGAAGAGGGCGACAGGTGTGAAAAGCCCGCGCGGGAAGACTGGGGCGACGAGGGGCAACGCCAGGAAGGGCGGCGCTGGAACGCGCGACGCGAAATCGACGGATGCCGAAAAGGTGGTGGCCACGCGAAGCCGCGCGCGAAGCGCGAATGCCACGCGCGCTTCATCCACTCCCCTCGCCGAATACAACCGGAAGCGCGACTTCTCGCGCACGCAGGAGCCGGAAGGCAAGGTTCCAGCGCGATCGACGAAGGCGCTGCAGTTCGTCATCCAGAAGCACGCCGCGAGTCACTTGCACTACGACCTGCGGTTGGAACTGGACGGCGTCATGAAGTCGTGGGCCGTTCCCAAGGGACCGAGCCTGGACCCCGCCGTGCGCCGCCTCGCCATGGAAGTGGAGGATCATCCCATCTCGTACAACGGCTTCGAGGGGACGATACCGGCTGGTGAGTACGGTGGCGGCACGGTGATGCTCTGGGATCGTGGCACCTATACAGCCGAAGACGGGGGCGGCGCCGAGTCCCTTCGCCGAGGCTACGAGCAGGGCGACCTGAAGATCACGTTCGCTGGAAAGCGTCTTCGCGGCTCCTGGGTGCTCGTGCGGATGAAGCGGCCAGGGAGGCCGCAGTGGCTGCTGATCAAGCATCGCGACGACTCGGCCGACGCCGCGCGCGATCTCACGGCGCAGTACACGTCGTCGGTCGTGTCGCGGCGCTCGATGGACTCCATCGCGGATGGCAAGGGCGGCACCCGCGAGTGGCGGTCGAATCGCTGACCGGCGGCCGAGTCCGCCATGGCCCCTTTCTTGACGACGAGTGTATATCGACACATGACAAACTCACTCCGATTCGCGATCGCGTCCGTCGCCATGCTGGCGGTTTCGGCCTGCTCTCGTACGTCGGAGCAGCCCGCGCTGACGGATGATCTGAAGCAGGATCTCGCGCGCGCTGGTGGCAGCGACGTGCAGATGGCGGGTGCATCCAACGGCCGCATCGACGTGGTGTCCGCAGCCGAGCGGACGGACGGCTCCGTGGCGGCGCCGAAGTCGCCGACCGTTGTGCGTGCGCCCAGCGCGGTACGCGGGCGGACGGCCGTTGTGAGAAGTCAGCGTCGTGTCACGCCCGCACCGGCACAGCCGTCGCCGCGAGCGGTGGAGGTCGCGCCCGCCGCGGTGAATACTGAGGAGCCGTCGCCGGAGCCCATGCCGTCGCAGGCACGTCCGCGTGCGCCCCAGCCGTCGACGCAACGCGAGCCGCCGGGTGGATGGCGGACGCCGGGCGAGATCATCAGGAACGCGCCGTTTCCGATCAAGCCGTAGTAAGGGTGGCGTGCTTCGACCAGTGGGCGAATTACCAAGAACCGCCCACTGGCCATGATGCGTGAAGTAGTCGCGCTATGAATTACAGTGAGCCGCGAAGCGCCTCCGTGCCTCGCGAGATTCTTGACCGGTCATCTTAATTCCGTTGTTACTTGTGCGCGGCGCTGCCGCCGGGACCGAGGCGAGGCCGTCGTGGCTTTCAGGGCTTCGAGCCCCATGGCATTCGAAGGGGTGCGCGAGGGGCTCATGGTTCCAGCAAGATACGAGTGATCGTCATTGCACCCATCGACAACCGGAACGGGGACGATTCGTGCCGCGCCAACTGGATTGGGGGCGATAGACGCGGAATCGAAGGCCATGTACTCGATCCGCCGGCCGGTACACGTTGTGAGACTGCTGCGTAGCGAATCGACGGCTCCCCCGTAGCTGGCCGGGTCCGTACCAAACGGCGCATATCGGAAGTCAGAGAAGGTCGAGCGTTGCACCGTCTGCCAGACCAGTTCGTCATCGCGTTCCGTCAGCGAAAGCCAGGCTATCTCTACTCCGGAGAGCGTTTTGATCAGTCGTGGAACGGACTGGGCCACGAGATCGACGCGATAGATGTTCGCGTGCTCGGAGACCTCGCGTTCCGTCCCGTCCGCGCACCGCGCCGGTGGGAGGTCAAAGAATGCGGGCTCCGTGCAGTCCCGAAGCGAGGACGTCGCTGTGGTGGTCATCTCGACGAAATTTACCGCCACGAGGGCGTACTTCCCGCCGGGACTAAGGGCCACGGCCATCGCATTGCCACGGGTATCCATGCGAGGCTGCGTCCACCTGCCAACATGTGCCTTGTTGTAGTCGATGAACGAGCCGTCAAAGTGGATTCCGTCGGCAGACGCGGGAACCTGTCCCACCACGAACTCGGTGGTCGGTCGCGATACTGGAATGTCGACAAGTTTCATCTGAAAGCTCTCACTGCCAGCAGTCCACGCAAGCTGTGGCGAATGCGTGGTCGACGGAGTGCTCTCCAGCGTTCCTGGACCGAACGCATACGCGTGCACCTCGTAATCGTGACTTACGCCAGTGCCAGATAGGAACGTTCCGCCATCAATCGCACCAGCGTCGTAGCTCCATTCGGCAGCTTTCTCGAACAAACGAGAGCCAGACTTCCAGTCGTACTGGACGGAAAAGGACAGGTCGATCCGCTTCCCGCCATGGTACACGTTCACATTGGAGTTTCCCGAGTCGGCAGTCTGCCCTGGCAGGTTGATGAGAGTCTCGGCTGGGCCGCCGTCGCCGCGGAGCGCGACGATCTTGTCTCCCGATTTGTAAACGCGGTTGCCGCAAAGCGGCGCATTCGGGCGGCGGGCAGCCTGCTTGAGGGCGCCGTAGGCGTCGAGCTGCTTCACCCCGTACCGCATCCGCGCGCCATCGGTGATCATCGTGACCATGTCCGCCGCGGTCAGTGATGGATCGAAATCCTTGAGCAGCGCGGCCACACCCGACGCGAGAGGCGCCGAAAAGGATGTACCGTCGTCCGACCTCACCAGGCTGTTACTGCGATTGGCTTGGGTGACGCCGACACCGGGCGCGTAGACGTCCACCAAGGTATCGCGGTTGGAGCGCTCCCAGATGTTGCCGTCCGAATCAAGTGCACCCACTACCAGCACCTGATCCGAGAAGTCCTCTTTGGCGGCGGCGTATCCGGCGGCGCGAGCCGTGCGGAGTCCGCTGTTGCCCGCCGAAATCACGATCAACGGACGCTTGCCCTTGACGCGCAGGCGTTTAATGGCCTTCGTGACTGTCGCTTTCTTTTCCTCGATGTCCGCAATGACGGCCGAGTCGGTTGGGTTGTACTGCTGTGCCGTCATCCCGTAGAAAATTGCTAGAGAAACATTGATCACGCTCACGCCATCGACCATCCCTGCCGCCACGATGTGCTCGGTGATGTTCTGCAGTTGAGGCTCTTCATAGATATCGATGCGCTGGCCGGGGCGAATGAAGCTCGCGAAGCGATCACGCAGCGTCAGCTTCGCCTTCCAGATCATGCCGGTCATGCCGGCACTATCGTTGCCACTTGCTGCGAGCACGCTGGCGACGCGCGTAGCGTGGTCGTACTCGGACGTGCTGTTGCTGATGAGGGCCGAGCTGGGAACGTCGACGTTAGCTCGAAGTTCGTCGATATTGAACGCGCCAGCGTCGACGACCGCGACGCCGACTGATGTGCTCCCAACGGCGCAGCCCCATGCCATCGGCCCCTGCACGTATTCCAGTGCCCAGTTCTCCCGGCTCGGAGCCGGCAGCGTGTCGATTCGCCAGTTGCGCCACGCACCTTCGCCGTCCATTGGGCGGCGATACGCCTCCTGATCGGGTGGCGTGAGTGCCCATGTGGACGCATACGAGACCTGCGACAATGCCTGAAGGACCATCACAGCATGAAGCAGCGACGAGGCCGTCCCGCCGGGGACGCGCAGGTAGTAGACCCCCTCACTTGGCGTTTCGAAGTGCTTGCGGCCGCCCACCACCACTCCAGCCACCGCGTCGAATGCCGCTTGGCGACCGGCCGCCGTGGTCCCCGCCTCGAAGTCGACGATGACGATGTCCCTGATGTAGGTACCGGGAAGTAGCGGAGCACCACTTACCGTTCCCAACGCGGCAAAGAGTTCGCGCGGGACCGAGTCGGGAGGTGACGCAGGGGCCGGCTCCTGCAACTCGAAGTCAAACGTCGTCGAGACGCCTTCGATTCCGATCGTGAGTTTGTCGACGTTCCCACGAAATCCCGGCCAACTGGATCCCGCCTTCAGGACAACCGCGCCGTACGTGTTGTGCACACCAACGTTCGGGAACGTCGCCAGGAGCTGGGACCAGGTGCACGGCGTGGCCTGCACGCATGGATTCGTTCGGGCGACACCACCCACGGAGGCGGACGCCCTCGTTCCCCACCACTTGCCCGCCTTGGCATCCCAAGTCTGCCAAGTCTGCTGTGGCACGTTGCTGCCCGCGCCCTGATACGGCTCGTACACGAGCCGGCCTTGATAGCCCGTCGCTTGATCCGTCAGGTCATAGTCGACGTTGAACTGGAGCGCGATCGCGAGATTGTTCCCGGCGTCGGCGCTCTGCCGATAGGTGGCGTAGTGCAGATCCGTAATGGCATCGAAGCGAGTGCCCTTGTAATCCCGGAGGACGAGGGCCTTGCCGTCCGTCGACAGCGGAGTGGCCAACTCGGCGCTGCCGCTCCCGGCCGGCGGACTGGCCGGCCCCGACACGAGAAGGCATGCCGCACCGTCGCACGCCGCATTCGTCTGGTCGTTGGAAAACGCCCAACCGCGCATGTTCCCGGGCGAGACGACGACCGTCCCGACGGGATTGAGCATGTGGCTCGCGTCGGGTTCAGTGCCGAAACTCGGCGCGGTGACGTCGCGGCAGGCAAAGACGGCGAGCGCCATCCCTAGTGCGGTGAGGGACATGAATGAACCTTTTTTCATTGGGGTCGGGACGGGGAAATATCGGAATCGGGCACCGTCCGCTCCACCAGCCACGTCGTCGTGGGCTGTAATGGCATGACTTCGCGATGCGGGAACCCACAGGGAGAGGCATCAAGGATACGACACGAACTCACCGCGAAAACCCGTCGATCGTGACAAAAAAACCGGGAATTGTGACAGTCAGGCGCGGACGGTGCAGTCACGGCATGCGCTGCCTGGTGAAGGCGGCGCACGCGGAAGGCCGACAGTTTCTGTACATGGGGCTGCATTCAGGCTTCCGTCGAGCGGTCGATAGCAGCCCTCAGGCCGCGCGCATTTCCGCGAACGCCAGACTGACCGCGCGCCGCGCCTGACGCTTGAGCGCCCGGTGCACCGCGCGCGCATAGTGGATGAAGTTGCTTCCCGCCCACGGATACCGCAGGAAGAACTCGGCGGGCAGCATGTCGGTCTTGAGTCGATTGCATGACGGGCAGGCGACGACCACGTTGCCGGGCGCATGCGCGCCGCCCTTGGCGAGAGGATGCACGTGGTCGAGCGTGGCGTGCGAGTAGTCGAGCGGATCCGCGCAGTAGACGCAGCGTCGACCGCAATCCCGTAGCGCCGCCAGCTTGATGGCCCGCTTCTGTTCGGCGGGGACGAGGCGCCGCACGCGGCGCAGGGGTCCGCGCCGGGCGCGGGGAAGGTTGACGCGATGACCGTGTCGAGCGGGCAATCTCACCTCGCTGGAAAAGACGACACCCCGCACAGGGAAAGTGTCCCTGTCGCGGGGTGTCGGGGGTCGTGGTGGGCGTGGGAGCGGTGGTGGCCGGACATGCGTCGCGCAAATTGCGCTCGCATGGTTCGCTGCATCATCCCTGACAGGACTGCTGCGTGCATCGGCCTCCGGGTGCGTCAGGACGGCGGAGCCTACTCCCACGGCGGTATTAGTGCAGCGGGTTTTCCACTCACGCAAGAGGCAGGTAGCGCTCTCGCGTCCCTCACGTATTCGACGACGGTGCTCGGCGATCGGTAACAGTGGATCGCCGCTCGGCGCGCTTCCGGATGGCCATTGGGTCGCGGAAGGCGGAAATGATGCGCGCGGCGTTGGCGTCCAGGATGGTGCGGTCAGGCATCTCGGAGCCCGGGAAGGGGAGCGGAATGTCGAAGCCGTCCCCTGCGCGGCGAGGGATGACGTGAACGTGATAGTGGAAGACGTCCTGCCCCGCCGCTGCCCCGCTGTTGACGACGAGGTTCAACCCGTCGGCGCCTCCGACGTGCTTCACCACGGGCGCGAGCTCCATGGCGATCTCGAACAGGTGCATCGCGAGCGGGTGGGGAATGTCCTGGAGCGACTCATGATGTGCACGCGGCACGACGAGCAGGTGCCCGGCATTGACCGGCTGGATGTCGAGGAAGGCGACGACGTCGGAGTCCTCGTAGCACATCGACACCTCTCCGGCGCCTCGGATCAGGTCACAGAAAGAACAGCTGGGCTGCGCGGCCGGTGGCATGAATCCTCTCGGGTGACGGAATTGAGCCGGGCGAAAACGCACGGTCGGTGCCACCGGTCCGGTGGGCTCCAGGCGGGGGCACCATTATCTTTCACGGGCATCTGAATTTCACCCGAATCCACGACGATTCCGCATGGCCACTTCGACTCGCGCCGAACGCAAGGTTACCGCTGCCGCGCTGTCGCGCGAGCAACTGGTGGGCGCCTACCGCACCATGCTGTTGTCGCGCCGCATCGACGACAAGGAAATTCAGCTCAAGCGCCAGAACAAGATCTTCTTCCAAATCTCGGGCGCGGGGCACGAAGCCGTCCTGACGGCTGCGGGCATGGTGCTGAAGCCCGCCTACGACTGGTTCTACATGTATTACCGCGATCGCGCGCTCTGCCTCCAGCTTGGCATGACCGCGAACGAAATGCTGTACGAAGCCGTGGGCGCCGCGGCCGATCCGAGCTCCGGAGGTCGCCAGATGCCGAGTCACTGGGGCCACAAGGACTACAACATCGTCTCGACGTCTTCCCCCACCGGCACGCAATTTCTCCAGGCGGCCGGCACGGCCGAGGCGTCGCTGCGCGCGAAGGTGCTGGAGCTCACGGACGGGTTCCACGGCGACGAAGTGGTGTTCGTGTCCACCGGCGACGGGACCACTAGCGAGGGAGAGTTCTGGGAGAGCCTCAACGCGTCGTCCAATCTCAAGCTGCCCGTCGTCTACCTGGTCGAGGACAACGGATACGCGATCTCGACGCCGATCGAGGTGAACACCGCGGGCGGCTCGATCTCGAAGCTCGTGGCATCGTTCCCCGGGCTGTACATCCAGGAGGTGGACGGCTGCGACCTGGTGGCGAGCCACGAGGTGATGCGGAA
>JANLTI010000201.1:0-3672 GCA_031362845.1 Gemmatimonadaceae bacterium
ATTCGTGGTTTCGTTCCGCGGACGGCGGAGTGGTGTACGTGCTGCTCGAGCTGCGGCAGGAGACCGACTACGTGCAGCACCACGTGCAGAAGGTGCTCGCGATCCTGGCCGCGATGGCGCGATTCGCCGCGGCGTTGCGCGAGGCCGGCCACCGAGTGGTGCACCGGACGCTCGACGACCCGCTGCCCGGCGCCGACCTGCCGGCGATGCTGCGTGCATTGGCCGCATCGCTGGGCGCGTCGACCATCGAGTATCAGGAGCCCGATGAGTATCGCCTGCATGCACAATTGAGCGATGCCTTCGGTCCGGGAGCGGGCAGCGAGCACTTCCTGTACCCCCGTGACGGAGTGGCGAGGGTCTTCTCCGGGAAGAAGCAGCGGCTGATGGAGACCTTCTACCGGCAGGCGCGCGTGGAGCATCGCGTGCTGCTCGACGACGCCGGCAAGCCGCTGGGCGGCCAATGGAACTTCGACGCCGACAATCGCGAACGGATGCCACTCGCGCACCGCGCTCCGGCAGCGCTGGAGTTCGCGCACGACGTGCGCCCGATCGCCGACCGGCTCGAGCGACACGGCGTGCTGACCATCGGCCGCGCCGACCCCGGCGTGCTGCCGTGGCCCCTCGATCGCCGGGAACAGCTGCAACTCCTCGCATACTTCTGTGATGCGTTGCTGCCGCACTTCGGCCGCTATCAGGATCATCTGGGCCCCGCCGACTGGGCGTACTACCACAGCCGCCTCAGCTTCGGCCTCAATACCAAGATGCTACATCCGCTCGAGGTGATCCGGGCGGTCGAGCAGACGCATCGTGACGACCCGGTGCGCGTGACGTTGGCGCAGGCCGAGGGGTTCATCCGGCAGATCCTCGGCTGGCGCGAGTTCATGCGCGGCATCTATTGGGAGCGCATGCCGGAGTACGGTACGCTGAATGCGCTCGACCACCACGCGCCGCTTCCGGACTGGTACTGGACCGGCGAAACCAAAATGGCGTGCTTGCACCACACGATCGGCCAGAGCCTCGACCGCGCGTATGCCCACCATATTCAGCGCTTGATGATCACGGGCAACTTTGCGTTGCTGGCGGGGGTCCACCCTGACGCCGTCGATGCGTGGTACCTGGGCATCTACATCGACGCTTTCGAGTGGGTGGAGCTGCCCAACACGCGCGGCATGAGCCAGTACGCCGATGGGGGGACGGTCGGGACGAAGCCGTATGTGTCGAGCGGGCAGTACATCAGGAAGCAAGGCCACTACTGTGGCGATTGCGCCTACCGCGTAGCGGAGAAGACGGGTCCACGGGCCTGTCCGTTCAACGCTCTCTACTGGCACTTCCATGCGCGCCACCGTGCACGGCTCGAGCGGAATCCGCGCATTGGAATGGTCTACCGCACGTGGGACAAGATGGCACCCGACCAGCGCAGCGCCCTGCTGGCACAGGGCGATTGGCTGCTGGACAACGTCAACACCCTCTGAATCGCGCGACGCGATCGCGAGGCGCCGACAGTGCAAACCTGCGCAGTCACCATCGGGCCAGCGCTCACCCGAGAGCGGAAGCGTGCGTGGTCTGCCGATCCGATGCAGTGCCACGTGCGTCGGCTGCCCTCACACCGGCTGCGTCTGCGCTGGAACGCGATGGCCTCGGCAGTCGTTTGGCGCACATGCCACGTGCGGGAGGTCCAGGCCAGCGACAGCCCGCGCACCGAGACGGCGACCGGCCGAGCAAGATCTGCGTCCGATGCGGGCGGCCCTTCACCTGGCGCCGGAAATGGGCGCGGGATTGGGACGAGGTGCGCTATTGCAGCGATCGGTGCCGGACGGGCCGATCGGCGCCGACTTAGGTTCGCTGCCGCCTGTGGCAGACACCCTTCGGCTGTTCACAGTCCCCCGATGGGTCAGGCATTTCGTGGCTGTGGATGCCGGCGTCTGGTTTCGTCGACCGACCCGGCAATCAGCGCCTCGAGGACGCTGACATCGAGGTCCGCCAGTCGCTTGAAGTAGAGACACACCTTGCCCATCCTGTGTCTGCCGAGCTTGGCGAGGAGTTCGACTTGGCGTGCGGTATCCGCGACGAGGTAGACGACCAGCTCCCTGCCGCGGACGGCGAACCCGACCAGACATGCGTCGCCTGAGTGACCACTCTCGTACGTGTACGTGTACGAGCCATAGCCCACGATGCTTGGGCCCCACATCATTGGCTGCTGCTTCGTCACCCGCTTGCAGATGGCCATGATGCGCCTGCAGTCCGCCAGCTGCTCGGAACTGGCTCTGGACGCGAGGTATGCATCGACGCTCGCGCCTGTGGGCTTGGTCCTGTTCTCGGCCATGGGACGTTCCTGATTCGCGGGGATCGCGGATGTGAGCGCGGCGCTTGACGCGCTGGCTCGGCTGCGGATGAGTGCTACGGAACCCAGCGCAGCGAGCCGTCAACGAATCGACTGGCTGTTGCAACACTCGTCATGATGTCGGTGCATCGAGGGTTTTCGTGAAGCGCCTTCCCGCGCGCACGGATGCACAGCGAGGAACAGCACCCACAGGGGTATGGAGGTATCCAGCTTCTTCGTGGCGAAGCTGACCCCGTAATGACCCACGAACATTGTCTACTCCGCTTCTGGTCGAGAGCAGTTGAGCGCCGCGCACGCGTGGGCGCACCGGCGGGCGCCGGCCACAAGATGGCGGAGTTGCCGCCAATCCGACATGCGACCGTCAGCTCCAGGCTGTCTGCAGGTGCGGCACATTGCTTCGACCAAGCTCTCGTCTCCGTGTGAGGCGAGTGGCGCTTGCCAAACAGCCAACACTTAGGTATTTACATAACTATTGCACGGCTGTAGCATTCGTCGAGCAGATCGCTAACCCAGGCATTTGAATGGCGTAAACAATGGCTCACTCCGCGGCCACCGACAACGTTTTTCACGCCTTGTCGAATCCGACTCGGCGGAAAGTTCTGGAGCGACTCTCTGTCGGACCGGCCACCGTCAGCGAACTGGCGGCACCGTTCGACATGCAACTGCCGTCGTTCGTGCAGCACCTCTCGGTGCTCGAACGGAGCCGACTCGTGAGGTCGAAAAAGCGTGGGCGAGTGCGGACGTACGAGATCGCACCCGAACGGTTCAAGGTCGTTGACGACTGGGTGTCCGCGCGTCGCCAGTTGTGGGAAGCGCGACTGGACCGGTTCGACAACTACGTCAGACAACTCAACGTGAAGGAGTCAGACTCATGAGCAAGCACTTCACCTTCAATCCGCAACTTGACTTCGCCATCGAACGGTTCATCGATGCTCCCGCGCGCCTCGTCTGGGAAGCTCTGACGAAACCCGAGCATTTGAAAGAGTGGTACATGCCCAAGCCGTGGGGGCGTGTGTCGCGAGCAGAAATGGACGTGCGACCGGGCGGCATCTTCAGCATCGACATCGCAATGGGAGACGGTCAGGAGTCTCCCAACCTCGGCTGCTTCCTGGACGTCATTCCGATGGAGCGACTCGTCTGGACCTCGATGCTGTTCCCGGGCTATCGTCCGGCGGTCTTCGACGACATCCCGATCACCGCGATCATGACGATGGAGACGGTGGGAAACGGCACGCGCTACGTCTTCACGGCGCTGCACCGCGATGAAGCGGACTTCGAGAAGAACAAGGCGTCAGGTTGGCAGCAGGGCACCGAGATCGCGATCGATCAGC
>JANLTI010000188.1:0-4399 GCA_031362845.1 Gemmatimonadaceae bacterium
GTGCGGCGAGCTTTCCCGCGGGCCGCACACCCACGATGTCGTCCACGAGCCCGGTGACGAACAGGATGGTGGCGCCGATGGCGATGGAGGCGATGAAGGGGAGGAGCACGAGCAACTGCAGGCGATCGAGCGCAGCTCCGACCGCGATGACGACGAGCACGCTCACGAAGACCGCGACGCCGCCGAGTCGGGGGATCGGTCGTTCGTGGCGCCGACGGTGATCGTCGGGTACGTCAAGCAGCTTCTGGTGCAGTGCGACTCGCCTGATCAGGGGCATGAGCGCCACGCTGATGAGGTACGCGGATCCGACAATCAGAAGGACAAGGAAAGTCATCGTCGACTACGTCCCTCGAAGTCCGGGGGGCTGCTGCATCGATCGCGGCCTCGGCGCCGCGACAGTTTCCCCCGAGTAAACGGATGAACCCTAACCTCCCACTTCTCCGCTGGACCGGCAAGGGGAGCACGGAGCGTTGCTGACCGGAAGGCAGGTTCACGCGCTGACTAGTGTGCCGCCCATCGCGAGGCAAGATTCGACCCGAGGATCACTCGAGACATGGAGACGCGTGAGTTCAGCGGACGGTAGGCGCAGGCGCGTGCTCATACTCACGGAGCGATTTTCGCCCGAGCCGAACTTCATCACGGCAGACGTGGCGGCCCGTCTCGCGCGAGATGCCGATGTCACCGTGATCGCACCGCATCCGAGCTACCCTCGCGGAAAATTCTATGAGGGAACGAGTTACTGGCGGCCGGTAAAGACTCGCGAGCGAGGCTTCACCGTCTGGCGAGTTCCATTCTTTCCCGACCAGAGCCTGTCACAGGTGCGTCGCGCGGCGTCCTACCTTTCATTCGCATTCGTCGCGGCAGTGATCGCTCCGTTCGTGGCATCGCGGCCCGATGTGGTCTGGGTGTATCACGGCCCGTTCACGACCGGACTCGCATCGCTCTGGTTCAGGGTGGCTCGGCGAGCGCGCCTCGTGATCACGGCGGCGGATCTCTGGCCGGAGAGCCTCACCGGGGCAGGCGTTGCGAAGCCAGGCCGCCTGACACTCGCCCTTCGTTGGTACAGCAAATGGATCAACTCCTTCGCGGATCACATCATCTGCTCGAACGAAGGGATCGCCCGTCGTTACGCGGCAGATGGAGTACCAGCCGAGCGGCTTTCGGTCATTCCCGTGTGGATTCCGGGCGTGGAGAAGATGGCGTACGCACCTCGTGGTGAAGCGGGGCGAAACAGCGATGTCGTCTACGCCGGCAATCTCGGACCAGCGCAGCAGCTCGACACGCTGGTCCGCGCCGCGGTGCTACTGCTCTCGGACGTACCGGCGGTA
The DNA here is from genome assembly GCA_031362845.1 of Gemmatimonadaceae bacterium. Lineage (GTDB taxonomy): Bacteria > Gemmatimonadota > Gemmatimonadetes > Gemmatimonadales > Gemmatimonadaceae > AG11. Next base: position 1,329 of record JANLTI010000188.1, read on the forward strand.
CACGTTCACCTGTTCGGAACCGGCGCGAGCGAGCGCGTGCTGAAGGAGCTGGCGGCGGAAATTGGCGCGACCAACGTGCACTTCCATGGGCGCGTGTCGGCAACGGCGGCGTTCGAACGCTCGGCCGCCGCAGCGGTGCAGGTGGTGAGTCTCAGGCGCTCGCCGGAATTTCGAGGCACGGTGCCGTCGAAGCTGTCGCTGTGCTTCGCGGCGGGAACTCCATTCGTGTTCGGCCTGGAGGGTGACGCAGCCCGGGTGGCGCAACTGTCCGGCGGGGGAGTGGCATTCGATCCGGGCGATGCCGAGTCGCTGGCCCAGGCGATTCGAGTGATCCTGAGGATGCCCGCGGCCGAGCAGCTCGAGCTGCGACGACAGCTTCGGCGGCACTACGAACTGAATTTCACGCCCGCCGTGCTGCTCGAGCAGTACGAGCGGCTGGTGCTTGGCGAGTCGGGCGGGTGAGCGACGCGCGTCAGCCGCTCCTCGTGACTGCGGCCACGTTGCTGAGCAGGATGCGAACGATCTTCGCCGAGACGTTCGGCACCAGGTATTCGGGCGGCGGAGACCAATCGTTGGCGGACGTCGCGTCGCGGAGATAGGTGACGGCCGCCGCGATCGCCGCCGGATCCGTGGACGACACGATGTTGCTGCCGGCCTCGATGGTTTCGGGACGTTCGGTGGAATCACGGATCGTGATCACGGGCACGCGGAAGATGGCGCATTCTTCCTGAACCGTGCCGCTATCCGAGAGCACGAGGGCAGCGTTGCGCTGGAGCTTCACGAACTCGAAGAACGGCATGGCGGGAATCGCGCGGACGTTCGCTCGCTGGAGCGCGTCGGCGTCCACCCTGGCCGCGATGCGCGGATGGACGCTGAGCAGCAGCGGCATCCGGTAGAGCGCGGCCGCGTCCACGAGTGCGCTCATCAGCCTGGTGAACACGCCTGCGTCGTCGACGTTCTCCGCGCGGTGCATGGTGGCGAGCAGGTAGCCTCCCGCTTTCAGGCCATGCTTCTCGAGCGCGGGCGAGGCCGAGATCTGCGGCGCGTACGACTCGAGTACCTCGAAGATGGGGTTGCCCGTCACGAAGATCCGATGGCGGGGGATTCCTTCGCGAACGAGGTTCTCGGCGCTGCGCTCGGTGTACGGCAGCAGCACGGTGCTGCAATGATCGATGACGCGCCGGTTCACCTCTTCGGGGACCCGGTCGTCGAAGCACCGGTTGCCCGCTTCCATGTGGAACACGGGAATGCCGCGGCGCTTGCAGTTATATGCGACGAGCCCGGAGTTGGTGTCGCCCAGGATGAGCACGCGATCGGGCCGATGCGTGTCGAGCACTCGCTCGAAGCCCTCGTGGAGCGTGGCGAGCTGACGGCCGAGGGAGGACGTGTCCACACCGAGCATCACGTCGGGCGCGCGGACACCGAGCTCGTCGAAGAAGACGCGGCTGAGATTGTCGGCGGTGTTCTGGCCGGTGTGCACGAGCACGTGCTCGGCGATCCGGTCGATCTCGGGGATGATCCGTGAGAGGCGGATGATCTCGGGGCGTGTACCGAGGATGGTGAGGACTCGCATGCTCAGCGGTAGATCTCTTCGGAGTTGGGCGCGTTGGCGACGGTGAGCTCGTTGGTGGTGAGCAGCTGGACGACCGCGTCGTAGGAGAGGTTATCGTCGCGGGAGCTGTATTCATCGCGGAACGGCAGCGGGTCGCTGCTGGGCGTGCCCTGTCGCAACTCGGGGAGCACCGGCGCGATGACGAGGTTGCCGTCGCGCAATTGCGTGCGCGAGACTTCCTCTTCGCTGACGAGGATTTCGTGCAGCTTCTCACCGGGGCGAATGCCGGTGATCTCCAGCGGGTAGCTGGCGTCGCCGGCGACGGCGCGGGCAATGTCGGTGACCTTGGCGGCCGGAACGAGCGGGAGCAACGTCTCGCCGCGCAGGGCGTGGCGGAACGCGGCGAAGATGAGGTCCACCGACTGATTGAGCGTCATGAGGAATCGTGTCATGCGCTCGTCAGTGATGGTGATGGGCTTCTTCCGACGCGCGAGGTCGATGAAGTAGGGAATCGCGGAGCCTCGCGACGCCATCACGTTGCCATAGCGAACGTTGACGAAGCGTGCCTTGTCGCAGTGCAGGTTGGCCTGAATGAGGATGCGCTCCTGCACGGCTTTGGTCATGCCCATGAGGTTGACCGGCTTGCAGGCCTTGTCGGTGGAGATGCCGACGATGGACTTGTCGGTGGCCGACCCTTCGCTCACGGCTCGCGCGAGGTTGATGGCGCCGTAGACGTTGGTGTCGACGGCAGCACCGCCGAAGTACTCGCAGGTGGGAACCTGCTTGAGCGCGGCGGCGTGGAAGATGACGTCGGCGCGATCGACCGAGCGCTTCATGTCGGCGAAGTTGCGGACGTCGCCGATGACGAACTGGAGGCGCGTCCTGCTGTCGGCGTAGATGATGTCGTCGGTGGCGGTGGTGCGGTTCTGGAACGCCAGGCGCATGTAGTGCTGCTTGGCTTCGTCACGGGAGAAGACGGAGAGAGAGGCAGGCGTCCCCTGGTGGCCGTCGAGGATGCGGGCGGCGAGGCGCTGGCCGAGCGAGCCGGTGCCGCCGAGGATGACGACGTTGGCGCCTTGGAGCGTGTGGGTCATCAGGTCTGCTTTCGTAGTTCGTGGTAGATGCTCGGGTAGGGGCCGTTCACGTAGTCCTGATAGAGCTCTTCGATGAGGACGTCCCAGCTCGGGGTGGTGGTGCCGGTGAGGGCACGGAAGCGGGTGTCGTCGAGCGAGCGATCGATCTGGACAGACGGATCGGGAGTGAACTCGTGATCGAGGCCGAAGCGGGTGGAGATGCGGCGGAGGAGATCGTACTTGGTGATCGGCTCGGACGCCACGTGGTAGAGGCCGGAGATGTGAGGCTGGTGGAGGAGGAGATGGCGAACCGTGCGGCTCAGCGTGACGGTGGGGAGGCCGCTGAAGATGGCGTTGGTATAGCCGCGGAGTGGCGCCCCGGGTGATTGGCGGAAAAGCCAGGAGAGGAGGCCAAGGTGGCTGCCCAGCTCGAAGCCGATGATGGA
>JANLTI010000222.1:0-11143 GCA_031362845.1 Gemmatimonadaceae bacterium
GCAGTAGACCTTCGCTGAGGCCATCGCACGCGGCGCGATCACATCGGCGCCGTCACGACCTCGCTCTCGCTGTGCGAGGTACGCCACTGCCGGAAGCCCTTGAGTGCCGCGTTGCGGGCATGCATGAGCAGGCGGGCGAGGATTCCGATCGCGAGTGTCGCGTCGTCGGGATCCTCGGTGCCGAGACGGCTGATGCGGCCGGCCAGCTCCTCATCCACGAACGCGTACTCGCTGGCGACGTGTGCCTCGGTCCACCCGAGACGCGCGCGCTGCGCGCCGTGTGAGCGCGCCATGAACTGCTGGATGTGCATGCCGTCTTCCATCAACGGACTCTCGATGCCGCCTGTCTGGTCCACGATGATGAGCGACTGCACCGTGTTCGCGAGAAACGACAGCGTGTGATCCTCGAGGTCGGTCTGGGACAGGCTCTGCGTATTCCTGAATGCCACATCGGCGCGGATCCTCGTGATCACCGCCTCCAGAATCTGCTCCACATCGTCACGCAGCTTCGCGCCGATCTCGGTGAGTCCGCGCACACGGTGCTCCGGAGCGTGACGTCGTGCCCGGACGCTGCGCTGCTCGCCGGTCTCCCGGACGCCATTGGTCACGCCCGCGGCGGGGAGCCAGAGTGAAAAGGTGGAACCGCCGCCCAGCACGCTGTCGAGCGTGATGTCGCCGCCCATGAGGCGGGCCAGTCGGCGGCTGATCGCGAGCCCGAGTCCCGTGCCGCCTCGCGTCCGGGTATGCCCGCCGACGATCTGCTTGAACGGCAGGAACACCGATGCCTGGTGCTCGGGGCCGATGCCGATACCGGTGTCGCGAACCGCGATCGACGCCCAGGGTCCCTCACCCGTCAGGCGCACGGTCGCCGGCAATGCGGTCGCGTGCGCCGTGGAGACACGCACCTCGCCGCCAGGCTCGGTGAACTTCACCGCATTCGACACGAGGTTGAGGAGAATCTGGCGCACGCGCATCTCGTCGCCGACGTAGGTCAACTCCGGCGTCGACGACGCGTCGGGCAGCAGCTGAATCTCGCGCGCTTCGGCCATTGACGCCGCAAGCGTCAGTGCGCTGCTCACCGCCATGCTCGCCGAGCCGACGTCGGAGGCGAGCAGCATCTCCCCCGCCTCGAGCTTGGAGAGATCAAGTACGTCATTGACGAGCGCCAGCAGGTGATCCGCGCTCGTGTGCAGTCGCCGAAGGTGCAGGCGCTGTTCGGCGTTGATCGCGCCGCTGATCTCCAATTCGAGCAGGCTGGCATATCCGAGAATGGCATTGAGCGGCGTGCGGAGCTCATGACTCATCGTCGCGAGGAACTCGCTCTTTGCGGAGTTCGCGGCAACCGCGGCGGCTTCGGCCTGTTCGGCGCGTCGTCGGCCCGCTTCGCGCTGCTCGTCCGTCGCATGTCGGAGCGTGACGTCCTGGAAATACACGGACAGCCCATCCGGACCGGGATACGCGCGCACCTCGAACCAGGAATCGAGCGGCGCATAGAATTGCTCGAACAGCGAGACCCGTCCCGTGTCCATGGCGAGTCGATACTGCGTCTCGAAGATCGATCCGATCGACTCGTCGAACTCTTCCCAGAGTACGCGACCGAGCAGCGCATCGCGCGACCGCAGCAGGAGCTGTTCAGCGCGGTCGTTGACGTATGTGAACCGCCACTCGTGGTCGAGCACGTAGAAGGCATCCGAGATGGACGCCAACACGGATGTCAGCCTCTCGTGCTCGGCGCTGGCAGCGGTCGCCCCCGCGGTGAGTGCGCTCGTCAGCGCCTCGAGCTGCCCGCGACTCTCCTCGCTCCGTCGCGTGGCCGCGCGCAACTCGATCTCGCTGATCGCCATCGCGGCCAGATCCGAGAGCGCCTCGACATCGTGTGTCGTCCAGTTGCGCGGCACGGTATCGATGGCGCAGAACGCACCGATGACCTGCCCCGCGAAGACGAGCGGAATGCCGACGTACGCGGCGACGCCGAGCGATTGGACGGTCGGCACGTCGCGATAGCGCGCGTCGGCTCGCGTGTCGGGGATGATGAGCGGCGCCGTCGACTGCACGGTGAAGTGGCAGAACGTCGGCCCGTGCAGCTCACGCACGCTGGCGAGCGGCTCGCCGAAACCGCACGACGACTTGTAGAAGTCCCGATTCTCGTCGACGAGAGAGATGAACGAGGCGGGGATGCCGACCAGTCGCACCGCGAATCTCGTCAGGCGGTCGAATGCCGCCTCGACCTCTGTATCGAGCAGGCCTGTCTCGCGCACCGCGAGCAGTCGTCGGGGGTCATCGAGCACCGGACCGGCGGTCAACACCGCAGCAGGTCCCTGGTCGGGCAACGTCTCGTCCATCAATCCAGCGTCCTCTTGATCACGGCGGCAGAACGTGCGCGTCGCCGGAGCGGGCTCGAGCGCCCCGTGCGTACCTCTGTACAGGCACGGAGCGGGCCATCACGGCGGGAATGTTCGTGGCCCCCCTGGCGAAGGCGCAGCTCTCGCTCCGGCGCAGACGGCGCTGGTCGCGCGCAACGGTCCACCCAGCCCTTGCTCGCGACGATCGAGCCGGGCGAGATTGATCCATCCTGACGCCCTGACCGAGGAGTGTTGCATGAAGAAGGAGTTGTGGCTCCGGCTTCAGCACTATCATTTCGACAACCTGGTTCCACCGCATCTCGTGGACCGCGTCGCCGCGAAGTTCGGTGGGGCCGATGCATCCACGAAAGCCTTCGCGAGCAAGCTCGCACGAAAGCTCGGGTGGACCAGTGGCTTCGCGCGTCGAGTGATCGGTGAGTACAAGAAGTTTCTGTACCTCGGAGTCGTGAGCGAGCGCGCCGTCACGCCATCCAAAGTCATCGATCAGATCTGGCACGAGCATCTGCTGTTCAGCAGGGGGTATCGCGAGTTCTGCCGCGACGTCCTGCGACACGAGTTCGATCATCATCCCGAACTGCTGCCAGTGGACGAGCAGACGAGCGTCTTCAAGGCCCAGTACGATGCAACGCTCGCCCTGTATGTCGCGGAGTTCAACCGGACGCCGCCGGAAGACATCTGGGGCACGCCGAAGTTCCGGCTCGACGCGTCGGCTCCCGTGCTTGCGCCCCTGCCCACGACTGCACGCGAACGCACTGCGTCCGGGGGTGACGACGCACCGCTGTTTCTGCTCGTCGGTGGCGGGGATGGAGCTGCCGATCAGTCGCCAGGCGGAGCGGACTTCGGCGGCGGCGGTGGGTTTTCCGGCGGTGGGGGCGGCAGCTCGTGGGGCGACTCCTCGGCAACTGGGTCCGGCCACGGAGGCGACGCCGCCGATGCCGGTGGCTCCGGCGACGGAGGTTCCGGGTGCTCGTCCGGGTGCGGCGGCGGAGGAGAATGATGCGAGTCCCAACTCGCGCACGACGGCGCACCGGCACGAGCCGCAGCCGAATCGCTAGCGGCCGGGCACCACGCCGAGGAACTGTTCGTCGGCGATGGCCGACATGCTGAACGTGAGATGGATGTCGAGGTGCTCCTTGATCCGCGTCGACATCGAATCGTCGAAGATGCGCAGGATCAGGCGAATATCCGGCTGGAATGAGCGCGCATTGAGCCCGATCTCCAGGTTGGCGTAGTCGTCGTTGATCACGGAATAGAGCGCCTTCGCGCGCCGCACGTTCACGTCCTGCAGCACGCGAGGCAGCCGGGCATCACCGATGTAGACGTCTGCCCCGCGCGCGCGCAGATGCTCGATCGTCGGAGCGTCCTCATTCCGCTCGACGATCAGCACCTGCTCGCCCTTCGCCAGCAGCCCTTCGGCGATGAAATACCCGAGCCGTCCCAGGCCACACAGGATCACGTGCCCGGTACGCGAATACTTCTTGCGCCCCAGCGCCAGCTGCACGCGTCGCTTGATGATGCCGTCGACCGTGAGGGAGAAGATCATCCAGATGAAGCAGGTGGACGTGAGGATCAGCGCGATACCCACCACTTTGCTGGCCGGCGCGGCATTCAGCAGGTTGATGTCGCCGTAGCCGACCGTCGCGACAGTCACGACGACGAAGTACAGCGCATCCAGCCAGGCGATGCCCTCGGCGAAATGGAAGTAGGCGACCGCGGCCGCTACCACCGTCGCGAACGCGCCGATCAGCTTCCGCATCAGCCGGTCGGGATGTGCGGACTTCGGCTCCGCGGGCCACGTCGCCGGCACGTAGCGCAGCGAATGCGCGAGCGGCGTGTCGAGCGCCGCGATGAACGCCGGAGCGGCGATCTTCGCGGGATTGAGGATCCGAACGTTGGGATGCGCCGCCTGCAGGTGCGGTGCGATGTTCTCGTTGAAGAACGAGGCGACGATCGGCAGCGTGCTGTCCAGCGAGACGAGCACGACGAGCAACTCGAGATTGTGTTCGTCGCGATCGTCGACGAGATGGATGGCCGAGTACGACCGGAGATCCGCGTCGCGCAGGCCGCGTGTCACGGCGTCGAAGGTGGACTCGTCGCCGAGTGCGGCAAAGACGTCGTGGGAAAGATGCGTCACGCCGAACCCACCAGCCGTCGCGAGTTTCCTCGTGCGATGTGCCAGGTGTCCGGACCCGATGATGAGAATGGAGCGCGGCGTCATGAGATCGGGTGGTGGAGAATCAGGCAAACTGGCCGCGCACACGTGCAGTGACCCAGGCGTGGAAAGAGGCACCGGCGCGCCATTCGGTCAAGCGTTGGCAGGCGAGCCATGGGGTGGGGGCGTCGACGGTGGTCGCGACAGCGCGATCCCTCGCGCTGCGAGTCCGCCTAAAACCGAAGTCGAGGTCACGCCAGCGCCAATGGCGACGCGCGCGCGGCTGGCGCTCGATGGCGATGGCCTTCTGCTGGTCGATTCGGCGAGCGGCTCCACGCGCGTCATCGCGTTCGGCGCGCCGGAGACCGAGGCGATCACCGCCGTGGCGTCGGCAGTCGGCGCGCCGCAAGGGCGCAGCACGAATCTGGAGTGTGGTGCCGGTCCCCTCGACTTTGTGGCGTTCGAGCGCGGCTTGCTGGTCAACGTCCAGAAAGCGCGTTTTGTCGGCTGGACGGTTCGACCGGAGCGACAGCGGCCGCTCCGCACGATGAGTGGAATCGGACTTGTGGGCTGGAACGAACTGCGTCGCGCGTTAACCGCGTCGCACGTTGGTGGCCGCCTCGAGATTGTCCAGCACGATTGCCGCATTGCGCTTCAGGCCCTGCAACCTGGCGCGCTTCATCGGTGAGCCGCGGAAGGCTGCCGAGAATTCCTCCTGCGACATCGCGACGAGATCGCGCGCAAGGGCTCGCGCATCCTTTCCGGCCAGCACGTCGCGCGCCAGAAATGGCGAATCACCCGGTAGTTCGCGCGCGAACTTGACGTTCCAGGGGCACACCTCCTGGCAGATGTCACATCCGTACACGAGATCACCGATCTTCTCTTGCAGCTCGAGTGGGATGTCGCCCTTCAGCTCGATCGTCAGGTAGGAAATGCACCGCGTCGCGTCCAGGCGTCGCGGCGAGACGAGGGCGTCCGTGGGACACGCATCGATGCAGCGCGTGCATGTCCCGCAGCGATCACCCTCGAACGGCGCATCGGGCTCGAGTGCGACGTTGAGGACGAGCGCACCGATGAAGAAGAACGAGCCAAGCTGTGGGTTCAGCAGGTTGGTGTTCTTGCCGAACCATCCCAGCCCGGCGCGACGTGCGAGATCGCGCTCAAGGATCGGGCCGGTGTCCACGTACGGCTTTCCGACGATGGTGCGGCCCGAATCGCGCTCGAGCCGCGCGTGAAGCGCCCGGAGCCTGCTCTCCATCACGTCGTGATAGTCGTCTCCTCTCGCATAGCGGGCGACGGGACCGCTCGGCTCCTTCCCGCCGTAATCGAGCGCGACAACGATCGCGTGCGTGGTGCCCGGCAGTGGCAGGCGAGTGTCGCGACGTTTGGCAGCACCGCGTTCCAGATAGCCCATCGAGCCGCCAAGTCCGGCACCGATCCATTCCTCGAAGGCGGCGGCCGTCTCGGCCGGTCCGAGCTCGGCGATGCCCACGAGGTCGAATCCCAGCGCGAAGGCGTGCGCCCTCGCGAGCCGCGAGAGCTCGGTCGCCGTTGCGGCTGGTGTCATGCCGGCCAGTGCCGCCGACGGCGCGGGGCCGGCGATCACGGATCGCGCACGGCCCATCGCGCGTATCGCTCGACATCCGCCACGGGAGGCACGGCATCATCGGCACCGTACGCGGTGTGCATGCGCCACCGCACATAGTCGCGCGAGGGTACGGGCAGGTACGGCGCGCGACGCCACCAGCCGCGCCGCCGGAACCGCCACGCCACGCGCAGCAGCGCCACACCCGTGGCAGGGTGTCGAACGGCGCGAAGTGCGAGCAGCAGGGAGAGGCGTGTCCAACCCATCGTGGTAAGTTCGTTGAATGCCACTTCTCGATCAACTCGTCTCGCTCGTTGGCGCCGCTCTGATTCTCGCCGCCTACGTTGCACTGCAGCGCGGCCTGCTGCCGCGCGAGAGCCGCGCCTACAACGCGCTGAACCTGGTGGGGTCGGTGTTCCTCACGTACGCCGCCGTCCGCAACTGGAACCTCGGGTTCGTCATTCTCGAAGGGTCATGGGCGCTCCTGTCACTCCCCGGCACGTTTCGTCGGCCGAAGCCGACAACCTGATCCCGCGAGCACCGCACCGCGGCGAGAGAGCCGTTCGGCGTTCGCTCACGTCTCGATCGCCGTCGTCGTGAGTCCCGCCAGGTTGCCGTCGCTGTCCAGTCCTACCAGGTAGCACCGAATCACGACCTGGCCCACGCGGAAGACCTGCACCCCGGTGAGGGTGCGACGGAGCGTCTCGCGCAGGACCACGTATCGCGGGACGAGTGCGACGGCAGCCGAATCCGCCGGGTCGACCTTCTCGATGTGGCGCGCAAAGAAGGCGTCGAGCGACACCACATCCACCTGCTCGGCCGGCGGGACCTCCAGCAACGCTCCGAACTCCTGAACCGACAATGCTCGCGATGACGAGTCCGGGAGGAACGGATCATCCTCCAGATCGGCAATTGGCGCGGCAGCCTGCGTTCTCGCCACGAACTGGAAGAACCAGACGAAGGGATAGTCCGATTCGCTCGTGTAGGTGAGGTCGCGCGCGGCGCGCTCCAGCAGGGTACGGGTCGTCAGCGTGGGTGCGTGCTTCCCCAGCGCGGCGGTGGGAGTGGTGATCCCGTTGCTGAATCTGCCGAGCGGCGTACTGTCGCACGCGATGCACATCATGAGGGCGAAGCAGCTGAGGACCAGAGAGAGGCGCATGGGACGTCAAGGCTCGTGACGCCACGGCTCGGCAGGCGACGGTGCCGCGACGAGTCATCGCATCGTGAGCGCTCATCATGCGTCGGCTCCCCGAGACCGCCGTCATCGTGCGACTTCATCATGGATCATCGCGCTTCACGAGCGCTGGACAACGACCGTCGCGCGCCCGACCATTGGCGGTCCCCACCGTCGAAGTTCTTCATGCGTTGCCGGTTCTTCCGCGTTCGTCTTGTCCTTGCCGTCGCACTCTGCATCGTGCCGCACGCGATGCGGGCGCAACTCTCGGAAATCCAGCCGGGCGCACGCGTTCGGATCACGGCGCCCGGCATCGTGGCGGGCCGCTACGACGCCACCATCCTGACGCGCACGGCCGACACCATTCGTGTCGGTGGACCAAACAAGTCACCGCTCGACATTCCCATCTCGCGCATCACCTCACTCGAGGTGAGCCGAGGCGACAGTCGAGCGCTCGGGGCGGACCGCGGCGTCCTGTGGGGAGGAGGAATCGGACTGGCGATGGGCATCATCCTGGCCGCGGCCGACGAGAGTAGCTCCCCCGACTACAACGGATTAGGCGCCCGTGTCACTCTCGCCTACTCCATCCTGTCCGGCGTCATCTACGGCGCCATCATCGGCGCCATCGTCGGGCGCGAGCGGTGGGAGTCGTTCGACATTCCGGTGCGGACGTCGTTCCGCGTACAGCAAGGGCGCGTCGGCGCGGCGTTCGCATTCACCTATTGAATGCCAGGATGCAGAACGGCCCTCGACATCACCTGTCGAGGGCCGTACTGCTTTCAGTCCGACGACTCGCCGAGATCAGTACATCACGGAGAGCACTTCCTGCAGCAACGAGGCCGGCACGTTGAGGAACCGGATGCGATCGGTGCCCGGGCTCACGATGGCACGCTGCTCACGTCCGTCGCGCAAGCGGTAGAAGACGTAGCGCGAATCGCCCGCTGGCACGACGCGCAACACGGAGTACCCGCGCCGGCGCAACACGCCACCCAGGATGTCGGCGCCGTCGTTGGTCCCGTACCGCTTCTTGTATTGGCCCGGCGGCATGCCGCCCGGCTTCTTGGCGAGACCCGGTGGGGTCTTCACACCGTTGCCGTACCCATCGCGATGACGGCCGTCGATGTCGCGGTTGCCATCGCGCACGATCACGCGATCGTCTCGCCGCTCCGCTCGCCGATCATCGTCGTGCAGGTCGTCGACATGCTTCAGCTTCGCGATCTGCTTGGCGGGCTTGTTCGCCTTGGCCGACTTCTCCTGGCCCTTCCCCTGCGCGTTGGCCGAGCCGGAAACGACCAGCATTGCCGCTGCCGAGAAGGCGAGGATTCGACCGAGATGATTTCGCATGCGGTGCTCCTGGTTTGAAGTGCGAGGGCGCTGCAAGACAGCACCGCTCTCGCCCTTCTGTAATGCAGTTTTGAAGCCCGAGCGGGGCTTCGTGTGCAAGTGACGACCCCGCATCGCTTTGGCGCTCGAGTCTCCGGCGATTCTGCGGCTCAGCTCGTCTGAAATGGAGGACGGTCGTGAGCCCGGGTCGTACACGACGAGGACAACCTGTACACCGGCGCCTCTGCTCCGGCGGCGATCAAACGACGCCGGCGAACACCTCGTGGAGGTCGATGGACACGATGAGATCGAGGTGAGGCACCCGCCAGCGAACCACATCGCGAATGACCTCATGCGTGGTACGCGAGCTCCACACCGCGACGCTCCGGTCGGCGATGTCCACCAGCCAGACCTGCTGGACGCCAAGGGCGAAGTAGGCGTCGCGCTTGATCTCGCGATCGTAGATGCGCGACGAGCGACTCAGCACCTCGATCGCCAGCCAGTGTTCGCTGACATCGGCCCAGTCCACGCTCGGCCCGAACCGCGCCGGGTACACGAGAATGTCCGGCAGCAGTTGCGTGTGCGGTGGAACGGAGATCGCGCCAGGGCTCACGACGCACCCGTATCCGGGCGTCTCTACGCCGGCAACGAGGCGGACGAGCAGGCGACTGGCAATGCGCTGATGCACCGCCCGGGGCGACGGTGTCACGAGCAGGAAGCCATCCAGGAGTTCGTGCCGGCTTCCGTCGTCCGGGAACTGGTCGAGCTCCTGCAGCGTGTACCGCGGGACGCTGATCGCCATACCCACAGATTACCTCCTCGGCAGGGCAGTTGTCTACTCGGCATGCATGATCATTGGTGGCGGCAGTCACGCACGCGTCATAATCTCCCCGCGTGCCCCACCAAAACCATCTCTCCCTGTTGGACTCCGCCGCACGGTTGAAGCAGCTCGCCGAGACCTGGAGCAGCAACACCGCGAACGAGCGCGCGGGCTTCCAGACATGGCTGATCCGATTCTGCGAAGCACTGGGCGTCGACACGCCAGACCCGCCCACCGACGATTATCGATTCGAGCTGCCCGTCCGCGTCATGGACCGCGACGGAAGGGAATCGACCAACTTCATCGACTGCTGGAAGGCCGGCCACTTCGCGCTGGAAGCGAAGGCGTCCGGCGGCGGCACGACCGCGGCGACGAACGATGCCCTGTTGCGCAAGGCGTATGGACAGGTGCGCAATTACGTGGCGCAGGTTTCGGGTGACGCACCGCCGTATTTGATGGTGGTGGACGTATCGCGCACACTCATCGTGTGGGACCGATGGAGCGGCAGGTTCGGGGACTACGCCGCGGGGCGCCGCATTGCACTCGCGTCGCTGCACGAACGGCCAGACGACATCGCCCTGCTGTACGACATCTTCGCACAGCCGGCCGTACGCGATCCCCGCGGGAGGGCGCAGGCTGTGACCAGGGAGATCGCCGGTGGGTTGGCTGCGCTGGCGGGCGCACTCGAGGACAGGGGCTTCGACACCGAGCGTGTGGCGCGTTTTCTCATGCGGTGCGTGTTCTCGTGCTTTGCCGAAGACGTCGGACTCCTGCCGGACAAGCTCTTTCGTCGCACACTGGAGACAGCGCGCGCGTCAGGTGACCAGGCTCGGCTCGGTCTCGCGCTCACGTCGCTTTGGACGACGATGGATCAGGGCGGCATGTACGGAGCGGAGCTGCTGCATCGGTTCAACGGCCATTTCTTCAAGACCGTGGAGTCGTTGCCGCTCGAGGCACGCGACATCGAACTGCTGATCGAGGCCGCGAAGCACGACTGGGCTGCCGTCGAACCCTCGATCTTCGGCACGCTGCTAGTCCGCGCGCTCGACCCAGAAGAGCGCCACCGGCTCGGCGCCGAGTATACCCCGCGAGCATACATCGAGCGGCTCGTGGAGCCCACCGTGGTGGAGCCGATCCGCGAGCGATGGACGGCGGTGCAGGGCGTCGTCGTGCAGCTGGAGGCGACGGGGAAGAAGAAGGACGTGACTGCGGCGGTGAAGCAGCTTCGCGAGTTCCACGAGTGGATGCGCGGGCTCTCCTTTCTCGACCCAGCGTGCGGGAGCGGCAACTTCCTGTACGTGACGATGGCGGCGGTGAAGCGGATCGAGCTGGAGGTGCTGAACGAGATCCAGCGTGTGTCACATGGTCAGGGCGGGCTCGTGCTCGACGAGGTGCATCCGCGCCAGTTCCACGGCATCGAGGTGAAGCCGTGGGCGCGCGAGATCGCGGAGCTCACGCTCTGGATCGGGTATCACCAGTTCTGGCGCGAGTCGCACGGCGGGCGTACGCCCCCCGATCCGATCCTCGAGGATACGGGGACGATCGAGTGCCGCGACGCGGTTCTCGCGTGGGACGCGATCGTGCACCGGCCGGAGCGGGACAGGCCCGATCCGACGCCGCGACTCGTGTCGCCGGTGACGGGTGAGTTGGTGCCGGATCCGGATGCTCGGTTGAAGTACTACGAGTACGTCGGGGCGCGGCAGGCGGAGTGGCCGAGGGCGGATTT
>JANLTI010000224.1:0-53054 GCA_031362845.1 Gemmatimonadaceae bacterium
GAGAGGTGAATCGTGAGAGGTGAATCGTGAGAGGTGAATCGTGAGAGGTGAATCGTGAGAGGTGAATCGAGACGCCCAGGCCGACGCTCGTCCTACACGCACCCGATACGCTCTTCTCACGTTTCACGTTTCACGTTTCACGTTTCACGTCTCACGTCTCACGTCTCACGTCGCACGTCGCTGCCCCTCACTCGTACCGGAGCGCCACCACGGGGTCCAGCCGTGCCGCGCGGACGGCGGGCAGCATGCCGAACATGACGCCCGTCACCGCACTGATGCCGAGCGCTGCAGCCACGCTACCCCACGATGTGGAGGCGGGAATGGACGGCCAGGCGGTGCGAACGCCGATCGCGACGAGAATGCCGAGCGCGAGGCCGACCGAGGCGCCGATGCCGGTCAGCGTCACCGCCTCCACGAGAAACTGCCAGAGGATCGTCCACTTCGTGGCACCCAGCGCCTTGCGCACACCGATCTCTCGCGTCCGCTCGGTCACCGAGATCATCATGATCGCGATGACCCCGATGCCGCCGACGAGCAACCCCACCGACGAGAGCGCGAGACCGACGACGAAAAACGTCCCGAACAGCTTGTTGTAGATCGTCCAGAGACGATCCTGCGTGACGATGTCGAAGTTGTTGGGCTGGGTGGGCCGCAGTCCACGATGCCCGCGTAGTGCCGCGATCACGTCGTCGACGGCCACTTCGGTGGGCACGCTGGCACGAGGCTTCACGATGAGGTTGTTGCCGCGCATCCACAGATTCAGGTGCCGCCGGGCTGATTCGAACGGCACGATCGCCTTGGGCGAATCGCCGCCGCCCGCCGACGTCGGCGTGCCCATGGGACTGGACGTGTAGTGATAGAATCCGATCACGGTGAACTGCACGTCGTCGATCATGATCGTCTTGTCCATCGGGTCGGACTGGCCGAACAGCTGCTCCGCCAGCTTGTCATTGACCAGGACGACCTTCGCACCCGTCGTGTTCTCGGCGTAGGTGAAGCTTCGGCCGGGGAAAATGTCGCCGCCGTCCACCTCGGTCCAATTGGGCGTGTACACCTCCATGCCGGCGCGAGACACCTTGTCCTTGTACTTGAATGTCGCGCCGGTGCCGATGTGCGCCGTCACGGCGCGAATGGACGACAGTCGCTCGATGAGCGCCACCTCGTCCATCGTGATCGCGGGGTTCCGTCGTTCGGGACAGGTTTCGTCCGTGCCGTCGCAGCTGTTGAAGCCGCCGATGGGCCGACGGTACACGAAGAACGAGGTCGGCCCCGCCGCCTCGACGTCGCGACGAAACGATTCGTTGATGCCGCGGATGATCGACGACATGGCGACGACGACGAAGACGCCCAGTGCGACGCCCATGATGGTGAGTCCAGCGCGGACCTTGTTCGAGCGCAGCGCGTCGAGCGCGATCCCGACACCCTCGAAAGCCATCGAGAATGGAGTGAGCAGGCGCATGTCCTACTCCTGCCTCAGCGCGTCGATGGGATCGAGGCGTGCCGCCTTGCGGGCAGGATACATCCCGGAGACGATGCCGACGACGGTGCCGAGCAGCGTGGCGACGACCAGCGACCAAGGCGCGACCGCCGCGGGGAGCGGCGTGTTCCAGGAGATGACCTTTGCCGACAGGATACCGAGCGCGATGCCGAGCAGCGCGCCCAGCGTGCTCAGTGTGGCGCTCTCGACGAGAAACTGCCGGAGGATGTCCTTCCGTCGGGCACCGAGCGACTTCCGGATGCCGATCTCCCGCGTCCGCTCGGCCACCGCCACGAGCATGATGTTCATGATCACCATGCCGCCAACGACGAGTCCGATGGCTGGCAGCGCCGTGCCGGCGACGGTCATGATGCCCTTGATCTTCTGGAAGGACGCCAGCGCCGACGCCGAAGTCTCCATGACGAAGTTGTCGGCGACGCTCGGTCGCAGCCGACGGTGGCCACGCAGCGCCTCGCGCGTCGTTTCCATCGCCTCGCCCATCATCTGGTCATTCGGCGCCTGCACCATGAGGCCGTCGATGTCGCCGCGCGGATTCGTGAGCCGATGCAGTGGCGAGTTGAAGGGCGCGTACGCGGTCTTGTCGAGCGACCGGCCGAACAGGTTGCCCTGGTGCTCGATGACGCCAATCACCTGGTAGGGCATGCCGCCGATGCGCAGCTCTCGGCCGAGGGGATTGAGGCCGGCGAAAAAGAAGGTCGCGACCTCGTCGCCAATGACGACGACGGGTGCGCCGATCTCTGCTTCCTGATGCGAGAACACGCGGCCGCTCGAGAGGTCGTATTTCTTGATCGTGAAGTAGTCGCCCTCCACCGCATGACATTCAATCTGGCGCGGGCGCGAGAAGGAGCTGGTCGCCCAGAGGGTTTCCTGGCTCTCGACCGCGTAGCGGGTGCCCGCGGGCAGGGCATTCCGCACGAGCGCCACATCCGCGTGGTAGACGCGAGGGCGCTTCTGCCATTCCCGCCATTCCTCATCCGTGGTGTTGTCGCCGAACCACGGGTAGCGCCGGAGGGTGAAGGTATTGGCGCCGAGCATGCGCCCCGCGAAGTCCTCCTCGACGTACTTGCTCATCCCCGTGACGATGGACACGACGGCGATGAGGAACATGACGCCGATCATGACGCCGAGCAGGGTGAAGAAGCTCTTCAGCTTCTGCACCCGGATCTGCTGGAGGGCGAGTCGGATGGCCTCGTGGAAGGGCATGGAGGGGCGGGAGAGAGAACGAGCCGGTGAACCGTGAACCGTGAACCGTGAACCGTGAACCGTGAACCGTGCGCGCCGCAGGCGCGCTACTCGTACCGGAGCGCCGCCACCGGATCGAGCTTGGCGGCCTTGGCCGCCGGCAGCATGCCGAACACCACACCCGTGACGCAGCTCGCCAGCAGGGCGGCAACCACGGCCAGCGGGGGGACGCTGGCGGCAATCGGCGTGAGCTTGGCAATCGCGAATGCGACGAGTGTACCCAGCACGAGTCCGATGACCGAGCCGATGCCCGTGAGCGTGACGGCTTCCACGAGAAACTGCCAGAGGATTGTGCCGCGGGTGGCGCCAAGCGCCTTGCGTACGCCGATCTCTCGCGTGCGTTCGGTGACCGAGATCATCATGATCGCAACAACGCCAACCCCTCCCACGATCAAACCCACCGCGGAGAGCACGAGCATCACGAGGAAGAACGCGCCGAAGATCTTGTTGTAGACGTCGAACAGCTGATCCTGCGTGATGATCGCGAAATCGTTCTCGACGGACGGGCGGAGGCTGTGTCGCGCCCGCATGGAGGCAATGACGTCGTCAATCGTTTCGGCGCGTGTCACGCCGGTGGCCGGAATGATGGCGAGCCCGATGTCGGCGAAGTTCGCCTTCAGATGCTTGCGTGCCGCCTCGATGGGGATGATGGCGCGAGGTTGATTGCCACCGGACAGGAAGCTCGCCTGATAGTGATAGACGCCGAGCACCTTGAACGGGACGCCGCCCAGCTCGAGCGACTTGTCCATCGGGTCCGACTCGCCGAACAGCTGGGTCGCGAGTTGATCGTTGACGACGACGACCCGGTCGCCGATCGTCGCCTCCGCGGCGGTGAAGTTGCGTCCCGGATAGATGTCCCCGCCGCCGTCGATCTGCTGCCAATTCCCGGTGAAGCCGCTGACCTGCACGCTGGCGGCCCGCTTGTCCTTGTACGCGGCGGGACGGGAGGTGTCGAGGCGCGCGCCCGCCGTGCGCACCGAGGTCAACTGCTCGAGCGCCTCGACGTCGGCGAGCGTGAGCCGAGGATTGCGGAACCACTTGCAGGTGTCTTCGGTCCCGTCACACGCCTCGAAGGTGATGGGAAACCGCGAGACGAAGAAGGTGGTGGGGCCGGTGCTCTCGAAGTCCTTGGCGACGCTGGCGTTGATGCCATGCACCGCTGCGGACATGACCACGACGACGAAGACGCCGACCGCGATGCCGAGGATGGTGAGCCCGGCGCGCACCTTGTTCGCGCGGATGGAGTCGAGGGCGATGGTGACGCCCTCGCCCATGCCGTGGATGCGCTGCTGGAGCATGGACATCGGCTACTCGTGGCGGAGGGCAGTAATGGGATCGAGCCGGGACGCCCGGCTCGCCGGGTACGCGCCCGCGATGATCCCGACACCGGCGCCGATGCCGACGCCCAGGAACACCGACCACAGCTCCACCGCGGCGGGCAGCGGCGTGACGGCGGCGATGAGCTTGGCGAACGCGAAGCCGGTCGCGACCCCGAGCGCCGCGCCGACGGTGCTGAGCGTCGCACTCTCGACGAGAAACTGGCTCATGATGTCGCGCCGCCGCGCGCCAAGCGACTTCCGAATGCCGATCTCGCGCGTGCGCTCGGCGACGGCCACCAGCATGATGTTCATGATGACGATGGCGCCGACGACGAGTCCGATGGCCGGCAGCGCGACGCCGGCGATGACGAGATAGCTCTTGATCTTGTTCCAGAACTCGAGGGCGGAGTCGGACGTCTCGAGCGCGAAGTCGTCCTTCTGGCTCGGCCGGAGGCCATGGCGGGCCCGCATGACCTGCCGCACTGTCTCCTGCGCGCTGAGCAGACCTTCCCGGCTCGGCGTCTGGATCATGATGGCGTCGATGACGCCGTGTGCGTTCACGAAGCGGTTGATCGGAGACTTGTGGGGCGCGATGATGAACTTGTCGAACGAAAAGCCGAACGCGCTGCCCTGCTTCTCCATCAACCCGACGATCTGGTAGGGAATGCCGCGGATGGTGAGCTCGCGGCCCACCGGGTCGAGCGCCGGAAAGAAGTAGTCGGCGACGTCCTGGCCGATCACGATCACCGGCATCCCGCGCTCGAACTCCTGCGGACTGAACAGGCGGCCACTCACGGGCGCCATCCGCTTGATCGTGAAGTAGTCGTCCGTGACGGTGAAGGCGTTCACGGCCTTCGGCTTGGAGACGTAGCGCGACGACGCGGCCAGATTGTCGTTTCCGACCGCAGCCCAGAGCACCCCGTCCGGCAGGGCGGACGTCACCGGCTCGATGTCGGATTCCTTGATGCGCGGCCGGCGTCGCAGCTCGCGCCAGTAGTTGTCGTCGTGATCCCCGATGTTGATGTTGGGGCGGTACCGCAGCTCGAACGAGTTGACCGCCATGATCTTGCCGACGAGCTGCTCCGTCATGTAGCGGCTCATGCCACCCACGATGGAGACGACGGCGATGAGGAACGTGACGCCGATCATGACGCCGAGCAGGGTGAAGAAGCTCTTGAGCTTCTGCACCCAGATCTGCTGGAGGGCGAGTCTTACTGCTTCAATAAAAGGCATCGGGGTACTTGGGTGAGGCGTGAGAGGTAAGACGTGAGCCGTGACGGCGCGAGCAACTACGCTTCACGTCTCACGAGTCACGACTCACGCTGTCGTCCCCAGCTTTTCCACGAACGCCGAGCGACGCTCGTCGCTGGCGATGAGACCGTCGCGGAGCACGACCACGCGCCGCGCGTGACGCGCGATGTCGGGATCGTGCGTCACCATGATCACCGTCTGCCCCTGATCGGCGAGCGACTCGAACACGCGCATGATCTCCTGCGACGTCGTCGAGTCGAGATTGCCCGTCGGCTCATCGGCGAGGAGAATCGACGGATTGTTCACCAGCGCGCGCGCGATCGCGACGCGTTGCCGCTGGCCGCCCGACAGCTCGTTGGGCCGGTGATCCATGCGGCCATCGAGCTGCACGCGTGACAGCGCTTCGCGGGCGCGCCGCTTCCGCTCCACCGATCCGACGCCAGCGTACACGAGCGGGAGCTCCACGTTGTGCAGGGCGGTGGCGCGCGGGAGGAGATTGAACGTCTGGAACACGAAACCGATTTCCTTGTTGCGCACGCGCGCCAACTCGTCGTCCGACATGGACGACACACGTGCGCCATTGAGCCAGTACTCGCCCTCGTTCGGCGTATCCAGGCAACCGATGACGTTCATGAGCGTGGACTTGCCGGACCCGGACGGACCCATGATGGCGACGTACTCGTTGCGCTGGATGGCCAGATCGACGCCACGGAGTGCGCGCACGATCTCGCCGCCCATGTCGTACTCGCGCTTGATGCCGCGCGTGACGATGACCCAATCCTTGCCGGGTGCCTCGCCAGACGTCGCGAGCACCGCCTGGCGCTCGGCCGTCGCGCCGAGTGGCGCCTCGATTGTCTCCTGGCTCACGATTTCGCCTGCTCTTTCTTGGCGTCAGCCTTCGTCTCGCGTACCAGCGCACCGTCCTTCAGCTCGCGGATGGCCTGGTAGGTACCCGCCACGATCTTGTCGCCCGCCTTGAGCCCGCTCAGCACTTCGAAATGCTTCTCGCCGGCAATGCCCACGCGCACCGGCTTGAACGTGACCTTGTTGTCCTTGCCGACGACGAACACGCCTTCGACGTCTTTCTTGCCGACTTCCTTCTTGGGCTTCGCCTTGCCGAGGCCGACCGCCGTGTCGCCCTTGGCGAGCGCCTCGTTCTCGCGAACGGTGAGCGCGATGATCGGAATCGAGAGCGTATTCTTCCGCGTATCCGTGATGATCTTGGCGGTGGCGGAGAAATCGGGGCGCGTCTCGCTCGGTGTGTTGACGAGCTGGATCGTCACTTCGTAGTCGACCGCCTGGTCGGCGGCCTGCTGCGTGGCGACACCCTTGACGGCACTGTTCGAGATCTTCGTGACGCGGCCGACGAAGGTCGTATCGGGAAAGGCATCGATCTGAATCACGGCCGAGTCGCCGAGCGAGATACGTGCGACGTCGGTCTCGTCGACCTTGACCTTGGTCTCGAGCACACTCATGTCGGCGATGGTGAGCAGGGTCGCGGCGTCCTTGTTCAGCGTGCCCATGATGGCGGTTTCGCCGTTCTCCACGTTGAGACGCGTGATGCGGCCCGACATCGGAGCGTAGATTGTCGTCTTGCCCAGGGAGCTGCGCGCGTCGCGGAGCGAGGCGTTGGACTGATCGACCGAATGACGCGACGACTCGTAAAGCGCGCGGTTGACGTCCACCGTCGTGCGCAGCTGCTCCATCTGCTCATCGGAGATGAGCGTCGGATTGGTCTTCTTGATCTGCGCCGTGCGATTGTAGCTGTTCTGCGCCTGCAGCATGTTGGCCTGCGCCTGCGTCATGCCGGCGCGAGCCGACGCGAGCGACGCCTCCATCCGCTGCACGGCCGCCTCGGCCTGCTGGGCGTCGATCTGGAGGAGGAACTGTCCGCGAGTGACCATCTGCCCCTCCTTCACCTCGAGCCGGACGATCTTGCCGGTGATGTCCGAGCTGAGGTCCACCTTGCTCTGCGGGCGTACCTGTCCGCTGGCGGTCACGGAGGCGACGAGGTCGCGGCCCTGCACCTGCTCCATGCGGACCTCGACGGCCTTCTTGCCTCGTTTCGCCGCGGTCAGTCCGCCGACGGCGGCGAGGACGAGAATGACCCCGCCGAGGACTGAGAACTTCACACGCTTGCTCATATCGACTGTCTCTCGGAAAGGTGATTAACGGAGGGGACGCCCGACCGCATTCTCGAGCGCGGCGAAGGCCTTGTGATAGTCGTAGACGGCGTTCACCCGGTCGATGAGCGCCTGCTCGTAGGTTCCACGCGACGTCGTGACGTCGAGAAAGGTGGCGAGGCCGACCTTGTACCGCTCTTCGGCGTAGGCCAGCTCTTCCTTGGCCTTCGTGGCGTTCTGCTCCTGCAGTGCGACGGTCTGGGCGCCCGTGGTGAGCGTGAGGTACGCCTGCGTCACATCCGCCGTGAGCGCCAGGTCCTTGGCCCGCACGCTGTACATCGCGTCGTCGCGTTCGACTTCCGCGCGCTGCACGCGCTCCTCTCGATTGAAGTTGTTGAAGATCGGAACGGAGAGCTGGGCGGTGAACGCAAGTGGCGACCGCTCGAAGCGGAAGGGAAACTGCTTGTTCTGCGAGCGGATGGCCGCAGCCTGCGCGTCGGTGAACTGATAGGCGGGGCCGGTGCAGCCAGCGCTCGGCAGTCCCACGCGCACGCGGATGGAATCCTGCTGAATGCAGTTCACCTGCTGCGACAGCGTCCCGTTTCTCGCCTGATTCACGAGGTAGTTGCCGTCAGTGTACTGGTACGAGTTGCCGCCCCAGCCAGTGCTCAGCGCGAGCGTCGGGGTATACTCGGCTCTGGCGACCTTGGTGTTGAGCTCCGCGGCCCGCTCGCGCGAGCGCAACGCGACGATCGACGGATTCTGCCGTCGCGCCAGATCCAGCAGCTGCGCCAGCTCGAATGAGGGTGGATCGAGCCGGAATTCCGTGGTGAGCACGGCGTCGGGAGCCTGCGGAACGCCCATCTGCTGGAAGAGGCGCAGCTTCTCCACCTCCACGTTGTTGCGCGCGGTAAGGAGGGCGACCTGCGCCTGTCCGAGCCCCACCTCGGCGCGGCGAATGTCCAGCACGGTCCCCGACCCCACGGCCACCTTCGCCTTCGCGAGGTCGAGTTGGGTGCGCGCGGTGTTCACCAGCGTGTCCTGCAGCGCGGAGCGTGCCTGCGCCTGGAGCACCGTGAGGTACTGCTGCGTGACTGCGGCGCGCAGTTGCTCCGAGTTGCCGGCGATGTCGGCATCGACGGCGTCGCGATTCGCGTTGGCGGCCTTCGGCTGGACGAACGTCGCGCTGTTGATGCGATAGTTGAGATTCAGCGAATAGCTGGACTGCAGCGTCGCCGAGCTGTTGCTGAAGTTCAAGCCGTTGAAGACCTGCGTACCGCCCTGCTGATACCGGCTGCCGAACGAGGCGTCGGCGGACGGCAGGAATGCGCCGCGCGCGCTGCGGACCGCGGCGTCCGCGGTACGCCGGTTGTTGGCGATGGACAGAAAGGTCGGGTTGTTCCGCCTGGCGAGCGTGATCGCTTCGTCCAGAGTGAGCGGAACGCCGCTGACGGGCGCCCTCGTGGAATCCTGTCCGTGGGCGAGCCCGGGGACGGCGAGGGCGCAGGCGAGCGCGGCGAACACCAGAATACGCATCGGGGGAGGGGTCCTGTGTATGGGTCGTGAGCCCGTACGGGGAGACGGCTGAGGTGGTTTCAGCCGTGCCCGGGGGCGCTGGTCCCTGGAGAAGCACCCCGGTGCCTCACGCATCGTCATCGGCTTCCGGCGACAGAAAAACGCGACTTCGTACGCGATCGCGAATGCGGGCGTAGATCGCGGCCCCCTTTTCGGCCGTCGCGAGCGACGGCCGGCCGATGGAGCCGCTGCTGCCACCCGGTATCTTGAGCCAGCCACGCCGGTATCGCCGAAGCTCGTCGCGCGACATCATATAGTCTTCCGCGAGGTCCATCCGCACGAGATGGGGCGCGATGAACAGCAACAGCGAAGTGTCGACTTCGTCGCCGTGCATCGGCTCGGCCTGACCCTCGAGGAACTCCCGCAAGTCCACCGAGAAGATGTCGACGACGCGAACCCGCGCCTCAGTCGTGGTGACCGTGGCCAGCGCTTCCTGATGCGGGTCATGCTCGTGCGCCGTCAACAGGATGAACTCCTTCACCCCGGTCGATTCCCACGTGTCCAGCAGGTCGTTCAGCATGCGGTGCAGGGTCTTCTTGCGCAGTGACGCATTCCCGGCGAAGCCGCGCTCGGTGGCGACGTTGACCCCGAACTCCAGCGTGGGCGCGCGCAGAATGCCGAACTCCGCCGAGAGATCGTCCGAGAGGTGCTCCACGATGAGCGTGTCGGAACCGAGCGGGAGATGGCGGCCGTGCTGTTCGCACGTGCCCACGGGAATGATGAGCCGCGGATCCGCCGTGACGACTGCCGCGATCTCGTCGGGTCGCATCTCCTTGATGCGGCGCGCGACGCTGGTGACCGGGCTGAGGGAGGGGTAAGTCATTCTGCGCGAAACACTGAGGCGATCGCCGCCGGCTGGCGGAACCCGCACGCTGGTGGCGCCGGCCGCCGTGGCGGCGGCGCTCCTGCTGGCGAGCGGATGGCTCGCCGAGCCTCGGGTAGAGTACGTCGCCGGCTGCCTGATCGCCACCGTGATCGCGGGCGTTGCGGGGGTGCGCTGGGCACCCCACGCACTGCGTACGCCACTGGCCGTCACGCTGGCGGCGCTCGTGGCGCTCGTGCTCGCGGCGGGGCGCGCGGAGCTGCGACTCGCCGAGTTCACGCGCGCGCCGTCCACGGTGGGGGCGGCGCGGGCCGCGGCGCAGCAGGAACGGCTGCGGGACGCCGTAGAGGGGGAGATGGCTCACCTGCGTCGCGCCGCGCGGCGCGCGCTGGCCCTTCCGGGCCGGTCCGTCGGTGGAGAGGAGATCGTGTCGGCGCTGGAGCGATCCATCGGCGACGCGAGTCGCCGCGCCGTGTTCGTGCTGCGGGGCGACACACTGCACTCGTGGGCCGGCACCCTCCACGCCACGCTTCGTCGACTCGAGGGCCCGTCGGGTCTCGTGGCGACGCCGTTCGGACTGACGCTATACGTCGCGATCGACAGCGGCGGCACGCGCGCGGTCGCGACGTCGCTGCTGTACGCTGCGGCACCAGCCGATCGCCTGGCGCGAGGCGTGGCGCAGCGACTTCGCAGCGATGAGATCAGCGAGGGCTTTTCGTTCGGCCCGCCGGGTGACAGCACCGTGCGCGGCGCGCTGCGCTACGAGGACGAGGGCCGCGCGCTCTTCGTGGCGAGAGCACTCGTGCCGTCGGCGGAGGAAGTGACATTCCGGTTGCTGGAACGCGCCCGAGTGCAGGTTGGCGTGGCGCTCCTCCTCGCGCTCGCCGGATTTCTCGTCGTCGTGGCGCGCCGCCAGTCGGGCGCGCTCGCTGCTGTCGCCGGCGTGCTCGTGGTGCTGCGGTGCATCTCGGTCGTGCCGTTGAGTGAGTTCTCCACGCGTTCGCAGCTGTTCGACGCGTCGGTGTACTTCTTTCCCTCCGGACGCGCCTACACGGCCAATGCCGCCGCGCTCACCATCACGGCGGGGACGTTGCTGCTCGCCGTGCTCCTCGTGGTGCGGCGCATCGGCACGCGGCTGCCACGCGGGGCCGCCGTGCTGCTCGCCACGCTGACTGTCGGATTCGGGCCATTCATTCTCGGGGCACTGGCGCGCGGGATCAGTCCGCCGGCCACCGGCGCGGGCGGCGCGCTCTGGCTGATCTGGAACGTCCCGATCTGTCTGACCGCCACCGCATTGCTGGTGCTCGCAGGCTGGGCGGGGCGCGTGTCACTTGGCGGGAGACGCGGAGTGCCGGCGTCCTCAGGCCCCGTGATCGCATTGCTGGCGGCGGCCGCGGCGCCGCTCGTGTGGAACGCCCCCGGCCAGTGGCCGCAGTGGTACACGGGACTCTGGACGCTCGCCGTCGCCGCGATCGTGCTCGCGCGTTCGTCGCGGCACTCGCTGCTCACGGCGGCCATCGTTGCCGGACTGGGCGCGACGACGGTGGTCTGGGGCGCCACCTCGCGCGGTCGCGTGGATCTGGCGGCGCGCGACGTGCGCGGACTGGACGGTCCTGACGCGTACGGTGTGGGCCTGACGAATCGGCTCGCGACCTCGCTGCGCGGCGAGCCGCTACCGCGCACCACGCAGGGTCTGCTGGAGCGGTATCTCGCGTCGGATCTCGCGGCATCGGGCTATCCGGTGGCGCTCACCTCGTGGGAGGGTGCGACGCCGCTGGCGACGTTCGGCTCCGCGCCGTTCGACGTCGCCTTCGATACGGTGGCGACGGTGGCCGCCGCGGCCGTGCGCGCCGGCCGGACGGTCGTGGCGACCATGCGCCCGAGCGTATACGGAGTGCGCGTCGTGGCTGTGCCGATGCAGGGTGGCGCGTTGACGATTCTCGTGGCACCCCGTACGCGGCTGATCGGCAACGATGCCTACGCGCGCTGGTACGGGTTGCCGCCGGCCGAACGGAACGAGCCGCCGTACTCGGTGCAGGTGGCGCTGGATGCGCTCGCGCCGCGCGAGGCAATCCGCTGGCGCCGAGAAGGGACGGAGCTTCACGGCGACTGGCCTGTGCGCGGGCCCTCTGGCGCGGGTCGCGCACACGTCTCGGTGGACCTCCGCGGTCTCGATTCGCTCGTGCCGCGCGGCGGCCTGCTCGTTCTCGTCGATCTCGCGGCCGTGGCGCTGGTCTGGCTGCTCGGGGCGGTGGCGGATGGACGCGCAGGGCGATGGCTGCGCTTGCGCGAGCGAAGGGTGCACAGCTACCGCACCCGGCTCTCCCTGGTGCTCTTCCTCTTCTTCCTCGTGCCGGCGGCCGCGTTCGCCGTCTGGTCCTGGCGTCAGCTGTTCGACGACGCGCAGGCGTCGCGCCGCCTGCTCGTGACGGAGACCATGCGCGCCGTACAGAGTGGAGGGCGGGCCGACTGGCTCCGCGCCGAGGCGCAGCGCCTGGACACGAAGCTCCTCCTGTATTCGTCGGGTGTGCTGGTGGACGCCAGCGATTCACTCTTCGCGGATCTGGCGCCGATGGGAATGCTGATGCGTCCCGAGGTGGCCCTTCAGCTCGGAGAGGCCGAGGAGGTGAGTGCCACTCGGCCGGAGGCACTTCCGGGCGCGACGGGAATGCTCGGGTACCGCGCGCTGCCGGCCGCTGCGGGGCCGAACCTGATCATCGCTGCGCCAGCACGTGTGGACGACGTCCTGCTCGATCGCCGCCGGCGCGACCTTGGCGTGCTCGTACTGTTCGCGACCGCACTGGGAGCTGTCGCGGCGCTCTGGCTCAGTGGCGTCGCTGGCCGCCAGCTCGCGCGTCCCATCGGGGCGCTGCGGTCGGCAGCCCGCGCCGTGGCGCGCGGCGAACGCGACGTGCCGTTACGCGCCGAGACGGCGAACGAGTTCCTGCCCGTGTTCACAGCCTTTCGTGCGATGGCGGAAGATCTCGGGGCGAGTCGCGCCGCGCTCGAAGACGCACAGAGAAGGACGGACGCCGTGCTACGCACGGTGGCGAGCGGCGTGGTCGCGGTGGACGAGGGCGGCCAGGTGATCCTCGCGAACCCGCGCGCGCATCTACTGCTGGACGGCGTGCCCGCCGCCGGCACGCCGGTGAGTGCAATGTCCGCCTCGACCGTCGCGACCCGGGTCGCGCGCTTTCTCCAGACGGCCGACGAGGCAGATGGATTCGATCTCGAGCGAGGTGGACGTACACTCCGCGGACAGCTCAGCCGACTCGCGAGCGGCGGCGCCGTCCTCACCCTCGACGACGTCACCGAGTTGGCGCGGGCACAACGCGTGCTTGCGTGGGGCGAGATGGCGCGACAGGTCGCGCACGAGATCAAGAACCCGCTCACGCCGATCCGGCTTGGCGTCCAGCACCTGCGACGCGCCCGTGGTCGCAGCGACTTCGACGCGATCCTCGAGCAGAACGTCTCGCGCATCCTCACGGAGATCGACCGGCTCGACGAAATCGCGCGTGCATTCAGCCGGTACGGCGGCGCGCCGGAGGAGCGCGCGCCCGCCGAGCCGACCGACATCGATGCGGTGGTGCGCGACGTCGTGGCGCTCGAGACACTCGGCGAGAGCCAGGTTCGATGGGAGTATTCGGCGGAGGCCTCACTGCCGCCCGCCCTCGCGCGCGGTGACGAGCTGCGCGAGGTGCTCCTGAACATCTTCGAGAATGCACGACTCGCCGATGCCCGCATCGTACGCGCGACGGTGACGCGCGGCAGCACGGCCGACGGCGCGGACGCCGTCGTCATCGACATCGCCGACGACGGATCGGGTATCGCGGCCGACGATCTCTCAAAGATCTTCGAGCCGCATTTCTCGACGAGAACCAGCGGTAGCGGCCTGGGGCTGGCGATCACGCGACGGCTCACGGAAAGCTGGGGAGGTGGCGTGTCGATCACCTCCGCACCGGGCACGGGCACGACGGTGCGCGTGACGCTCAGAATCGCCGAGCGGCGAGGCAGCAAATCGACCGTGAACCGTAAACCGTGAACCGTTACTCCGTATGGCCGGCGGAGACCGACCCGTCCATGCGAATGCGCACGGTCTTCACGTTCATGAACTCGTGCATGCCCAGATCCGACAGCTCGCGTCCGTAGCCGGACGACTTCACGCCACCGAAGGGAAAGCGCGGATCGGAGACGACCATGTCGTTGACGAAGACACTGCCGGCGTCGATCTCGCGCGCGCAACGCGCCTGTTCGTCGGGCACGTTCGTCCACACGCTCGCGCCCAGTCCGAACCGGGTCGCATTGGCAATGCGGATCGCTTCGCTGAGGTCCGGAACGCGGAACAGACAGGCGACCGGCCCGAACAGCTCATCGGTGAACGCCGGTGCCGACGCTGGAATATCGGCCAGAACCGTGGCCGGAAACCAGGCTGTTCCGGGCGCCGACCGCGCGCCGCCGCAGAGCAGCCGAGCGCCCATCGACACTGACGTCGCGACCTGTGTCTCGAGCTCGTCGGCCAGCGAAACGGACGCCAGCGGTCCGAGTTCGGTATGCGGATCGATCGGATCACCGACGACGAGCCGCTGCATGGCCCCGACGAGCCGCTCGCTGAAGGCGTCGTACACGTCGGCGTGGATGATGAACCGCTTCGCCGCGATGCAGCTCTGTCCGTTGTTGATCGTCCGCGCCTTCACCGCCGTCTCGACGGCGCGCGCGAGGTCGGCGCTCGGCAGCACGAGGAATGGGTCGCTGCCGCCCAGCTCGAGCACTGTTTTCTTGAGATGCTTGCCGGCGACGGCGGCGACATTGCTGCCAGCACCTTCGCTGCCCGTGAGCGTCGCGGCAGCGACTCTGCGGTCCGACAGGACGGCGGCCACCGCAGCGCCAGGGATGAGCAGGGTCTGGAAGACTCCGGCTGGTGCGCCCGCGCGCCTGACCAGCGACTCGAGTTCGAGCGCGCACTGCGGCACGTTGGACGCATGCTTCAGCAGGCCGGCGTTGCCGGCCACGAGGGCGGGCGCGATGAAGCGAATGGCCTGCCAGAACGGAAAATTCCAGG
Organism: Gemmatimonadaceae bacterium; assembly: GCA_031362845.1. Classification (GTDB taxonomy): domain Bacteria; phylum Gemmatimonadota; class Gemmatimonadetes; order Gemmatimonadales; family Gemmatimonadaceae; genus AG11. Next base: position 14,891 of record JANLTI010000224.1, read on the forward strand.
GCATCACGGCGAGCACGACGCCGATTGGCTCGTACGCGACGTACGACCGATGGTCGGTGTCCTGGATGGGGCGGTCGGCGACGAACCCCGGACCGTGCTCGGCGTAGTAGCGGCAGGCCGCGGCGCACTTTGCGGCTTCCTCCACCGCGGCGCGCAGCGGCTTCCCCATCTCCAGCGTCATCATGCGGCCGAGCCGGTCCTTCTCGGCGTCGAGCAGCTCGGCGAGCCGCGCCACGACAGCGGCGCGAGTGGCGACCGGCGTCCGTCGCCAGTGCTGCGCGGCGTCGGCAGCGAGCGAGAGCTTCGCTTCGATGTCTGCCGCGGTGTGGGCGGGGAATTCGGCGAGCGTCGATCCCGTGGCGGGATTGATCGACTTGAAGGTCATGCAGTGCAGGGAGTGCAGCTTGCGTGCGCGATCAGCCCCCGACCGTGGTGTCGTCGCGCCACCAGCTCTCGGCGCCCTCCTCGCTGCCGAACAACCGCCGCCACCACGGAGCGCGCCGCTCGCGCTCGAGCACCGCGCCCGCCGCCGCCCGCCACGCCTCCTGCATGGCGGTCGCATCGCCAAACCGAGCCTCCGGATCGCTCGCGAGCGCACGCTGGAGCCACGCGCCCACTTCCGGTGCGTAGCCGGAAATGTCGAGCTGGTCGGCGAGCTCGCGCGCAAGGATCGTCTTGCTGTCGGCCTCGCCGAAGGGCGGTGCACCGGAGAGCACGAACGCCACGATGGCGGCGAGCGAGAAGCAGTCGGCCGACGAGTCCTGCGGTTCGCCGAGCAGCTGCTCGGGAGGCGAGAACGCCGGGGTGCCGGATGCGCCGGTGAGCTCCTCGCCCGCGGGGTTGGCGATGCCGAAATCCGCGATGCGCCAGCGCCGGTACCGATCGATGAGGATGTTCTCCGGCTTCAGGTCGCGATGCACGATCCCGATGGCGTGCGCCGCGGCGAGCCCGCTGAGCACTTCGTCGATCTGCGGCGCGACCTCCGCGAGCGGTCGCGCGCCACTCCGCGCGACGAGATCGGCCACCGAACCGCTCTCGGCCAATTCCATCGTGTACCAGGACACGTCGCCCCTGCTGTCCCAGTCGTAAATCGGCACGATGGAGGGATGCGCGAGCTGCGCGGCGAGTCGAGCCTCGCGGCGGAATCGGCCCACGGCGCGTTCGTCGCGTGCGATGTGCGGGTGCAGGAGCTTCAGCGCCACTTCGCGACCAAGCGATTGATCGCGAACGCGCCAGACGGATCCGAAACTGCCCGCGCCGAGCGGTGAGATGACCTCGTAGTCGTCGGCGAGCGCCCAGCGAAGACGAACTTCGGGCGACTCGCGTGATGCCGCCACGCTTTCGCCGCTCAGGGTAAGCACCGTGCGGCTGCCGACCACGCGATCCATGGCGCGGATCATCGCCGCCACGGTGGGATAGCGCTGTCCCGGCTGAAGTTGCAGGGCCTTGTCGAGCACGACCGCCACGGAGGGCGGCACGTCGGGCCTCACGAGCGTGAGGGGCGGAATGTCGTCCCGCGGCGGCGGCTCACCGGTGAGCGCGGTGAAGCAGAGCGCGGCGAGCTGCCACTGATCGCTCGCGGCGGTTGGCAGCCACCGGTCGTCCCACTCCGGCGGCAGCGGCATGCCGGTGGAGTTGGGCGCGAGTCCCTCCGGCACACTCGCGAGTGGTACCGCCCACTGCCAGCCGATGAGCCAGAGCCGACCCATCGGCGACGTGAGCACGTTGCCGGACGACAGCGCGCCATGCACGCTGCCCGCATCGTGCAGATACGAGAGGGTGGAGCCCACTTCGCGCAACACGCGCAGCACGGCGGGTACGTCGTCCGCACCCGCGCGGGCGAGACGGGCGCCGAGTGTCTCGCCCGAGATCCAGCGACGCAGGTACCCGGGCCCGCGGTGGCTATCCGAGTTCGATGACCAATAGTGATACGTCGTCGGCACCGCTGGGTGGTTGCGATGCGCCAACGCCCTGGCCTCGGCTTCGATCCAGCCGGCATGGTCCTGGTTCGGCGCGCTCACCAGCGAGAGCGAGCGACCGAGTGCGTCGATGAGCTCCTGGAAATGCCGATGATCCTGCCACACCCCTTCCGTACCCCAATGCCAGTCGGGCGGTAGCTGCCAAGCGGCGAGATGCTCCGGCAGCGCCAGGCTGACCCGATGCAACTCGCCCGACGAGATCAACGGGCGTTCACGCGCGGTGTCGGTCGCGGTGGGGAGGGAGGAACGCGTCACGCCGGAAAGTTAGCGATGGGAGATCGTCGCAGGCAGGTCGGCGCAAGTGCGCACGTCGCACGCGCGGCGATGGCGCGCGTCACATGCGCGATTCGGACAGCGCCTTTGCTTCCGCATGATGCAGCGCGGGCAACAACGACACATCGGGAAGCACGCTGACCTCCACTGTTCGAACGCGCAGTGGACTGCCGTCGAGCGGCGCCGAGGAGTGCGTGGACGGCACGTGCATGGTCACGGCCACGATGCGCCACATGGTGCTGGGCCGGCTCATCGACCCGTCGCTCTCGACGGTATCGAGCTGCAGCACCTCGCCGCGCGCCGGAATGACAGCGCTCTGGCACTCGGCCAGCAGCTGCTCATTGCGGTCGTGACGCGTGACGCGGAGCGTGATCATGCCGGTCCGGGAAGAGATGGCTGTGAAATTATCTCATTGGTGCGCAGGGAGCCAGCGGCAGGATGAAACTCGCCCGAACGCGCGACGTACGTTTCCCCAGACCATTTTCGGCGAGGCGTTCATGTTGCTCATCCTGGGATTTGTCATTTCGTTCGCGGCATCCATGCTGGCGTACGCGCAGGCGCGCAGCTTCGTGATCCGACGCCTGCGCTATGTCGACGCCGTGCATACGATGCTCGCGCCGTTCGTCGCCGGCATCGTGGCGGCGGTCGTGCTACTTCCGGTCGTCGCACTCCTCCCCATCGTGGGCGTCGGCACAGCGCTCAGTGTGGGCTTCGGGGTGGGTGCCGGCGTCGCGGCCGGCTCGCGAGACGTTCGACACTCGCTCCCGAGGTACTGAGAAAAGGAGCGCGGGAGGACGCACTGCGTCCTCCCGCGGGCGGCTATCTTTCCCGCATGCCGTCCACCCTGCCAACCGACATCGCCGATCCGGTCAACGCACGCATCCTCGCGGTGAGCGAGGACCGGATCGCGGGATTTCTCGAAGACCCGTTCGGCGAAATCGCCCGGCTGAGCGAGATGCCGGTGGACATCGTGCTCGAGCGGCTGCGAGGCATGCTCGAGGCCGGTGTCATCCGTCGCATACGCCAGACCATGATGGCGACGAACCTCGCGCCTGGTGCGCTCGTGGCGTGGCGCGTGCCGGCGGACCGTCTCGACGATGCGTTCGCGTATCTGTCGGCGGACGATCCGTTCTCCGGCCACGTGGTGGTGCGCAGCACCGACGCCGACACGCCGGGGTCGGGCTATCGACTGTGGACGACGCTCAAGGTGCCACAGGGCTTCTCGATGCACCGGCACTGCGAGGTGCTCGCGTCGCGCATCGGCGCGAGCGCGTTCCATATCATGCCGGCCAAGCGGCTCTTCGCGCTCGGCGTTGGTCACGTGCGCCGTCGTGGCATCGAGCCCGGCAGCCGCACCGACGAGCCTGGCCAGGTCATCGACACCAACATCGTGGAACTCTCGCCGCTCGAATGGCGCGTACTTGGCCCGCTCAAGCGCGAGCTGGACCCGGCGGAAGTGCGGGTGGATCTCTGGCGCGCGCGCGCCGACGAGGCGGGACTCCCGTATGCCGAGTTCGTCGCGACGGCCCGTGGACTCGCCGAGCGCCGAGTCATCGGTCGCTTCTCCACGTTCCTCGAGCACGTGAAGCCCTCGGCCACCGGTGCGCGCGTCACCCGCTACAACGCGCTCTTCCACTGGCGCGTGCCGGCCGGCCGGGAGATCGAGGCGGGACGCGAGGTGGGGCGGCATCACATCCTGACCCACGCCTACTGGCGCGAGGGCGGCCCCGAGTTCGCGAACGTCAACATCATGGCGGTCGCGCACGGCACGGAGAAGTCACTCGTGCTCGAGCACAAGGCGGCGATCGATCGCCATCTGGCGGCGATCGGCATGCCGGTGAGCTACACCAACGTCTTCTGGGGCGGACGCAGCGAGATCAAGCCTTCCGAGATCATGCCGGAGGCATACGACGCATGGTGCGCGCGCGTCGGCGTCGATCCCGCGTCGATGCGCGCCGGCTGAACGGCGGCGGCCGCGCGGACGCTCCGTCGCTAGGGCCACTCCGCACGCTCCGTCCAGACGCGGCGCGAGAGCGTGAGGCCGGTGGGAAAGCGCGCGTTCGTGCGCTCGCGCATCGCGGGCGCGAATTCGCTGAGATACCGGTTCACCTCCTCCTGCGAGGTCGCATGAAAGGTGGTGCGGTATTGACCTTCGCCCCCCTGCTGCAGACGTCCGCGCAGAAAGCAGCCGGTGTGCACGATGTCGGGGATGTGTGTCTCGATCATGAAGCGCTCGTAGTCGTAGGCCAGAGCGTCGTCCACGCGCGCCATGACCTCGTACGACACACCGCCGTGGTCCTCATCGGCACTCAGCGGCGCATCGAGGCTCTCGATCACGGCAGAGAAGTCGTCGGCGCCGCGTCCGCCGTGGGCGGAGACGCCATACGCCTCGCGTATCGCGCGCACGCCGGGCAGGGCGAGCGCGTGCGTGCGCGCGAGATCGAGTGCGAGGTCCAGGTCCTTGAGCAGCAGCGCGGTGGTGAAGAGCGGCGTGAATTGGCGGTCCAGCAGCTGCGGCGCCTTGTACGCGACGAAGGGCGACGTGAGCACCGAGCTGGCGAGGGCATCGCGCACGAGCGACCCGGGAAGCCCTGCACGTGCCGCGAGCAGGAACGCCTCGGCCATCAGCTCCGTTTGTCCGGCAACGAGGAGATTCATCACGAGCTTCAGCGCGCTGGCCGTGCCGACGTCGCCCGTCGGTACAATCGTCGTCCCCAGGTGAGCCAGCACGTCGCGGGCGCGCTCGACGTCGGTGGCCGATCCCCCGGCGAAGATGGTGAGCGACCCCTGTTCGGCCGCCGGAACGCTGCCGAGCACGGGCGCATCGACGTACGCGGCGTCGCGGCTCGCGCACCGCGCGGCGGACGCGCGCGCCGTGGCCGGCCCGATCGTGGAGCAGTCGATGAGCAGCGCGCCGCGCCGCAGCGTCTTGAGCACACCGTCGGGTGCGCCGAGTACGGCATCGACCGCCGCCGGATCGGAGAGCATCAGGATCACGACGTCCGCCTCGTACGCCGCGTCGGACGGTGTGCGCGCTCGACGCGCACCGCGGGCCACGAGGTCGGCGCCGCGCTGCGCATCGCGGTTCCAGATGGTGAGCGGTGCGCCCGCGGCGAGCAGCCGCGCCGCCATGGGGAGCCCCATGCGGCCGAGGCCAAGCAGGGCAATGCGAGGAAGGGTGGGGTTGGACATGCGGGGTAATAAACGACAAATGCGTCTGCTCGTCATCCTGTGGCGGCTGACGCCGTTCGCGATCGCGTTCTGGCGCGATGCGCGGCGATGGCTCGTCGGCGGATCACCCGCGGCGCGCACGGCGGAAGATCACGAGCGTCGCGCCGCGCGCCTGGTGACGGTGCTGGCCGAGCTGGGACCGACGTTCGTGAAGATGGCGCAGCTGTTCGCGGGGCGCGCCGACCTGCTCGCGCCGGTGTACGCGCGCGCGCTTGCGACCCTCACCGATCAGGTGCCGATGGTGCCGGTGGCCGAGGTGGAGCGCATCATCGTCGAGGAATACGGGGTGACGGCCGACGAACTGTTCGAGCGGTTCGATCGTGAACCGCTCGCGGCCGCGTCGCTGGGTCAGGTGCATCGCGCGCGATACGGCGGGGAGGAGGTGGTGGTGAAGGTGCTGCGACCCGGCGTGGAAGCGCTCGTCGCGGCGGATGTCGCGGCGTCACTGCGGATCGTGGGTGTGGTGGAGCGCCGGTGGCCCAACGCGCACGTGATCGGTGTCCGCGTCGTGATCCAGGAGTTCGCGCGTTGCGTGGCGGAGGAGATGGACTTTCGGCGCGAGGCGGCGAACGCCGTAGCGATCCGGTCGAACTTCGCGAACTCGGCCGGCATCCTGGTGCCGCGCATCGTCGCGCCGCTCGTACGACAGCGGGCGCTCGTGATGGAGTACTGCGCCGGTCGACGAGTGGATCGGCTGGACGAGTGGGTGCGCGAGGGACGCATCCAGCCGGACCGCCTCGTGCGCGACGTGATGGAACTCTACGCCCGGATGATGCTCGTCCACGGCCTGTTCCACGCCGACCCGCACCCCGGCAATGTGCACGTCGCGGCGGATGGGCGAATCATCCTGCTCGATTTCGGGATGGTGGTGCAGGTGCCGCTCGAGTTGCGGCGTCAACTCGTGGCCGCGATCTTCGCCGCGATTCGACGAGACGCCGACGCCCTGGCCGACAGCTTTCATGCCCTGGGGCTCGTGATCACCGGCGCCGACCCGCACGTGATTAGAAAACTCGCCGCCACGTTGCTGGCGGTGGCCTCGCAACGCAACACCGTCCGGGAGCGCGTGGAACTGCTCGCCGACGAAGTGCTGGCCGAGCTGTTCGACTGGCCCATCGTGCTGCCGAGCAATCTCGTGTACTTCGCGCGCACTGCGGCGTTGATCGAAGGGCTGGGCACCCATTACGACGCACACTTCAACGCGCTGGCGTTCGCGACACCCATCGCGCTGTCCATGCGCGGCAGCATTCTCGCGTCGCTGTATCCGGACGGCGACCAACCGACGATCGACCCGGCGCGGCTGATCGGGGCGGCACTCGGAGCGGTGGCGCGCATTCTCCGTCGGACGGCCACCGAACTCATCACGACCGTTCGCGAGGTGGTCACCAGTGCCGCGCTGCCGTCGCCCGAATCGCTCGGCATCATCGCCGTGGAACGCGACACCAACGGTTCGTTCGTTCCGGCACGTACTACAGTCGAGTGAACGACACGGTTGCTCGATGCGACCCTGACCGGATCCCGACTCGCCCGCCTCACTTCCACGCGTACTCGCCGTGCTTCGTCAGCTGCTGCCTGCTCTCGCCCTGATCGTCCTCGCCAGCAGTGCCGCCGGTGCACAGGTCGGCTCCACCACCGACATCATCATGGGTCGCGCGATCGGCGTTGATTCGGCACCGGTGGCCGGCGCGCGCATCGAGGTGACGTCGACGGAGACGGGCATCACGCGACGGAAGACGACCAACGAGCGCGGCGAGTTCTCCATCCTGTTCGCCGACGGCGGCGGGAGCTACACGCTGCGCGCCAGCTTCATCGGATACGCGCCGTTCAGCATGAGCGTGCAGCGACAGGCGGACGAGGACCGGCTCGAAGTCGTCGTCCGGCTGACGAGGAATGCGCAGGTGCTCCAGACGGTGAACGTGCGCGCGACGAACAATCGCGACAACCAGCAGGAGCGGCCGGCGGCGGGCAGTACCGAACGAAACCTGTCGCCGGCACAACTCGACCGGCTGCCCATCGACAAGGGTGATCTCGCGTCGGTGGCGACTCTCGCACCTGGCGTGATCGGGTCGGCGGCCACGGACTCCACGCCAGCGAGCTTCTCGGTGGCGGGCCAGCCCACCAGTCAGAATCAGATCACGCTGGACGGACTCAGCTTCGGGTCGGGGGCCGTGCCGCAGGAAGCGGTGCGGAGCACGCGCGTGATAACGAGCACGTACGACGTGAGTCGAGGCCAGTTCACCGGCGGGCAGGTGGCATCGACCACGCGCGGCGGGACGAACAACCTCCAGGGCACGGTCAGCTACGCGCTCCGTGATCCGTCGCTCGAGTTCGTCGACGAGTCGTCGGCATCGTTCGGGCAGAAGTATCAACAGAACTCGTTCAGCTTCGGCGTGGGTGGCCCGATCGTGCGCGACGAGATGTTCGTCTTTGGCGCGGCGTCCGTCTCGCGGCGGACCAATCCGCTCTCGTCGCTCACGGCGGCTGACGAGCGGACGCTGGCGCGACTGGGCGCGAGTCCCGACTCGGTGCAGCGCTTCCTCGCCCGCATCAACACCTACGGGGTCGGCGCCACGCTGCCTGGCATCCCCGACGAACGGCTCGCCGATCAGGCGTCGGCCATCGTGCGATTCGACTGGTCGCTCGGCGAGTTGCACACGCTGACGATGCGCGGTGACTGGCGCGGGTCGCTCCAGGACGGCACGCGGATTTCCCCATTCGCCGTGCCGACGACGGGTGGCAATCTCCGCACGATGGGGGGCGGTGGTCTGGGAACGCTCACGTCGACCCTCGGCCGGTTCATCAACGAGGCGCGTGTCTATCAGTCGTCGGACCGACAGAACACCGAGCCCTATCTCATCGCTCCCATCGGTCGGGTCACGGTGGCGTCGCTGCTCGCGACGGGAGAACAGAGTTTCACCAACCTGCAGTTCGGTGGCAATCCGTCATTACCGCAGGAGACGCACTCGACACTCCTCGAGGCGACGGACGAGCTGTCGTGGGTGTCGTCCGGCGGGGCCCATCGCTTCAAGCTCGGCGTACTCGTCAACGCCGATCGGTCGACGATCGGGCAGATCCCGAATCGGTACGGCACGTTCTTCTTCAATTCGCTCGCCGACCTGGACGCCAATCGCCCGTCGCAGTTCACCAGGACGATCTCCGGCCGCGATCGTCTGGCCGGCAGCAACAACGTGGCGGTGTACCTGGGAGATGCGTGGCGCAAGTCGGCGGCATTTCAGGCGACATACGGCGTGCGGGTGGAGGGGACGCGTTTTCCGCGAGACCCGGCACGAAATCCGGAGCTGGAGACGCTGTTCGGACGTCGGACCGATCGCTCGCCGGCGGAGGTACATCTCAGTCCGCGCGCGGGATTCACCTACTTCGCCGGCCTGCCGTCGACGCCCGCCAACGCGCGCGGTGGCCAGGGCGGAGGCGAACGACAGGGTGGTCCGCGAGGCCAGGGCGGCGCGGGAGGGTTCGGAGGGTTCAATCAGGGCAGCTGGATCATTCGCGGTGGCATCGGTGAGTTTCGCGGTCGCATCTCCTCCACGCTCGTCGCCGCCGCGGCCGAAGCCACGGGCGTACCCGGCGGGCAGTCGGCGCTCACCTGCATCGGCGCAGCGGTGCCGTCTCCCGACTGGTCGGCCTATCTCGCCGATCCGGCCAGCATCCCCACAGCGTGCATCGGCGCGTCACCGGCACCCACACTCGGCCAGCGCCGGAACGTGACCTTGTTCGAGGAGGAGTTCGCCGCGCCCAAGGTGTGGCGTTCGTCGATTGGCGCGAGTCGGCGATTCCGCGAGCGCTACAACTTCAGCGTCGACGGCTCGTTCGCCTCGGGCATCGATCAACTCGGTTCGCGCGATCTCAACCTGAATGCGACGCCGGCGTTCGCGCTCGACCTCGAAGGGCGACCGGTCTACACGCCGGCGAACGCGATCATTCCCGGCACGGGAGCGACGAGCATCAACGCCTCACGTTTGCACCCCGAGTATGGTGCGGTCAGCGAGCTGACGTCGCGCTTCAGATCGAGGTCGACCCAGGTGACCGTGTCGTTGGGCGGGCTGACGTTGCGTGGCATCGCGCTCGGCGGATCGTACTCGTTCCTTCGCGCGCGCGACCAGCAGAACGGGTTCAGCGCCGGCGGCGGATTCGGATTCGGTGGCGCCACCACGGCTGGAAATCCCAACGCGGTGGAATGGGGCACGTCGGATCTCGAGCGGCGCCACTCGATGCTCGGCACGATGACGTATCCCGTGCGCGCCTGGCTCGACGTCACGGCCATCGCACGCGCGACAGCCGGACAGCGCTACACCCCGATCGTGAGTGGCGACGTGAACGGCGATGGATCGCGCAATGACCGCGCATTCATCCACGATCCCGCGAGCGCCGCTATCCAGGGCGACAGCGCGCTGGTGAATGGCATGACCCGACTGCTCGCCAGCGCCAGTGGAGGCGCCCGTGCATGCCTCGTGTCGCAGCTCGGCCTCATCGCGGCGCGGAACAGCTGCGTCTCACCGTGGACGCCCGCGCTCGACTTCCAGCTGAACTTCAAGCCCAGCGCGCTGGGACTGAATCGCCGGCTCACGCTCTCGCTGCAACTACAGAATGCGCTGGTCGGCATCGACCAGCTGCTCCACGGGTCCGATGACCTGCGCGGCTGGGGCCAGCCCGTGATCCCCGATCGCACGCTCCTGTTCGTGCGCGGCTTCGATCCGGCAACCGAGCGGTTTCGCTATCAGGTCAACGAGCATTTCGGCGTGCCGACCGGTCGCAACAGCGCGTATCGCATTCCGTTCCAGATCGGGCTGCAGGGACGGCTCGCGGTGGGCACCGATCCGCGCAGTCAGCAGGTTCGCCAGATCTTCGGCGGTGCGAATGGGCGAGCGGCGACGCGCCAGGATTACGTCGCGCGCATGCAGCGCCTCGTGCCCAATCCGTTTCTCAGGACCATTGCGCTCGACGACTCGCTCGCGCTCGCCCTGACGACGGAGCAGAAATCCCGGCTCCAGTCCCTGTCCGATTCGCTCGCGCCCCGGGTGGACAAGCTCATCGCGGAAATCGCCGACATGCTCGCGGGCGCGGGGAGCAATCCCGACCCGATGATCATCTTCGCACGAATGGCGGGCAAGACGGCGGAGGGACGCAAGCTGGCGGAGCAGTCCATCCGACATCTGCAGGAGACGGTCACGGCGGAGCAGTGGGCGAAGCTTCCCGATTCGGTGAAGACCGCGCCGACCGGTCGTGGACTTGGTGGTGGCGGTGAGGGGCCCGGTCGGCGCGACGGCCAGCGACCGCCACCCTAGTCACGACCGGCGCTCGTACGCTCGCCGCTAGCGTCCACAGGCGGCGAGCAGCCGGCGTGGTCGTGCTGCCTGCGGAAACAGCTCGCGCGCCGGCGCGGCGTGTGCAATGACGCGCCTGCAGTTGCCTCGCCGCGCATGCGCGTCCGCGAGTCGCATATGGATTCGATAACTGCCCGGATCGAGAATCGATGCGCGTTCGAGTTCAGTGGCGCGCGACGTCGTCGCGAAGATGGACATGGCCGAGAGCTGCGCAACGCTGCGCGTGATGGCGAACGCTCCGGCTGCCAGCACGCCCGCCAGGATGATGGCTCGCCCCGGCAGGGAGAGCTGAACGACGGCGCGCTCCCTGGAGGGCGGCGAGAGCGCGCCCAGCAGAGTCCAGGCCACGAGCGCAGGCACAGGGAGCAGCAGGACGGCGTCGAACGTGCCGACGACGACGAGAATGGCGAGAGTGCCGAGTAGAATGCAGGCGGCGAGCCGATCTTCCGGCGTTCGACCATCGCGCACGCCGCGAAGCCCGTCGGCCAGCAAGGCGAGCATCGCGAGCGAGAGCAGCACGAACGACGCGATGCCGCGCTCCGACACGAACGTCATCCAGTCACTGCTCGGCCACGGATTCGACGTCATGCCGTCATTTGCGAGTGACGGATCGTTGCGCGTGGCGAACTTCGGATAGACGACCGCCCAGTTGCCCGGACCCACCCCCAGGAGCGGATGGCGTACCGACATGCGGAGCGAATTACCGTACTGCACCAGTCGCCCGCGTCCGCTGCCGTCCTTGTAGTTCACGACGCTCCGCGCCGTGTCGAGATAAGGAGAGTCGCTCCGCCAATCGAGCGTGTTCGGCATGAGCAGGGCGACCGCTCCACCCGCGAGCGCCGCGAGGGGCAGCGCGATGACGCGCCGAAGCCGCAACGTGCCTCGCCCGCGCCGTAGCGCGGCGACGGCGAGCGGCAGCAGCACCAGGGTACCGATGATGAGTGCGAGCCAGGCCGCGCGGCTGCGCGAGAGCACGAGCGCGCCGGCAACGAGTGCGAGTCCCCCCGCCCACCAGGCGAACGCGCGGCGCGTGGCGGCGGTCGTAGCGACGAACGCGAGCGTGGGCACGATGATCACGCTCAGGTGCGCCATGAAATTGCGATTGCCGAACGTACCGCCAGGCGCGCGGTTGAGGCTCACATATTCCGATCGCAGGCCGTACGCCTGCAGCAGCGCGGTCACCGCACCCACGATGCCGGCCACAGCAATCGCGGCGAGCAACGGGCGCGCCAACCCTCGCCGCGCGACGCTGCGCGCGCTCCAGAAGCAGGCCGCACCCGAGACGGACACGGCGACCGCGCGCGCCGCCAGCCACCAGTTGGTCGCGAAGAGGGCGGACACGACGCCGATGACGAGAAACAGCGAGAGCAGTTGATCCACGCGCGCGAGTGCGAGTCGTCGGACGTGGAGCAGGCAGAGCACAGCCGCAAGCAGCGCCGTGATGTGCAGCGCGAGCTCCTTCGGCACGAAGAAGCGATCGAGCTCGAACACCTTGTACGGCGCCGAGGCGAGCACGACGGCGAGCGCGCCCGCCTGAAGCATGCGAAGCGCCAGGCGATCGGTACGGGTGGGAGTCGTCGTCATGCGAAGCGGGAGCGTCGAGTCACGCGCACGAATGTACACGCGGGTGATGAAACTCTCACGATTGTCGTCACGTCGTGACGGGGCGACCGGCGCGAGCGGCAGGCGCTCCAAACCCTTGTGACGTTGTGAGTGTCGAAGGGCAGAACCCACCCCACTCGCCATGCGCCATCGTTCCGAGCTCCGTCACACTCTCGTCGCTGCCCATCTGCCTCGTGTCGTGAGCTGCCTGCTGCTCGCGGCATCCGTGGCGGGGGCGCAGGGCGCATCCGTTCCGGCGCAGGCCGTCGCACCGGTCACGAAGTCCCAGACGGATCCGCGCCCATCCGTGGCCGCCGCGCTCCGGCGCGATCAGGTGGACATCGACGGACGGCTCACCGAGACTGCGTGGAACGCGGCGACCGCGATCACCGAGTTCCATCAGCAATCGCCGTACGAGGGGCGCGCGCCGACCCAGCGCACGGAGCTGCGCATCCTGTACGACGCCAACGCCATCTACGTCGGCGCACGCATGTTCGATTCGGCGGCGCCGTCCGGCGTTCGCAAGCTGCTCGTACGACGTGACCAGCTGCTCGAGGACAACGCCTCCGACAAGATCGCGCTCGTGCTCGATCCTTATCACGACCGACAGACGCGCGTCTGGTTCGAGCTGAATCCACTCGGCGTGAAAGGTGACCATCTCAACGGGGATGCATCGTTCGACCCCGTGTGGGACGGCGCGTCGCACATCGATTCGCTCGGGTGGACGGCCGAGTTCCGGATTCCCCTGTCGCAGCTGCGCTTTCCGCGCGATTCCGTGCAGACGTGGGGATTGCAGGTGTGGCGCACGCTCGCGCGCCGGAACGAGGCGGACATGTGGGCGTTCTGGCGGAACAACGAGACCGGCGGCCCTGGCTACTTCGGCACGATTACCGGTCTCGCGCTCGCCGCGCAGCCGCGGCAGCTCGAGCTGCTGCCGTACGTCGTCTCCAGGAGCCGGTTCGCGTTGCCGCCCGCCGGAGATCCGTTCCGCAACAAGCAGGAGATGACCGCTCGCGTGGGGGGTGACCTGCGGTACAACATCACGTCGAGCTTCACCCTGGATGCCACCGTGAATCCGGACTTCGGACAGGTGGAAGTGGATCCCGCCGTCGTGAATCTCTCGGACTTCGAGACGACCTTCCAGGAAAAGCGCCCGTTCTTCGTCGCCAACTCGTCGGCGTTCTCCTTCGGCGGGTTCAACTGCTTCTTCTGCAGCAACGTGTCCAGCCTCAACGTCTTTTATTCACGGCGCATCGGACGGTCTCCGCAGCTCGGGAACCTGGCGCGGTCGCAGGCGGCGTACGCCGATGTGCCGGAAGCGTCGACCATTCTCGGGGCCGCGAAGATCACGGGACGCACCACAGGGGGACTCGAGGTCGCGATGCTCGAGGCGCTCACGAACAAGGTGACCGCCCGCTACGTCACCGCACCGGGCGCGGCCTCGCTCGAGCGCGAGGTCGAGCCGATGACGAACTACTTCGTCGGCCGCATCCGGCAGAACCTGCGCAACGGCGACACGCGCGTGGGCATGATCACGACCCTGACGAATCGATTCATGGACGACTCGACCGAGAAGAGTCGACTGCGTTCCAGTGCGCAGCTGGTCGGTGCCGACATCCGGCACTTCTGGTCGAAGCGGACATACTCCTTCATGGGACAGTTGGCCGTCACGAACGTGGCCGGCGATACGGCCGCGCTGCGTCGCACGCAGCTGACGAGCGCCCACTACTTCCAGCGTCCGGATCGACGCGCGACGAGCGACGGACTGTTCGACATCGCGTATGACCCGACGCGCACCGCGCTGCGAGGATACGGCCTCTACGCCCGCGTGGCGAAGGAGAGCGGTGACTGGCTGTGGGAAGCCGCGCAGAACTGGCGCAGTCCGGGGTTCGAGGTGAACGACATCGCCGCGCTCGGCCGGACCGATTTCAAGTTCATGCAGGCGGGGTTGCTGCGGCAATGGACGAGACCCGGTCGCTGGTATCGTGATGCGGTGGCGATCATCAGCGGTCAGCAGCAATTCAACTATGACGGCGATCGCACCGATCAACAGGGAGCGATTTTCGGGCGCGCCACCTTCCCCAACTACGTCTCGGCCGGCGGGTTCGTCATTCACCGCCCCCCGGCGTTCGACGCGCTACGCACCCGCGGCGGCGTCGTCGTGCGCAACTCGGGATACAACTTCTTCTCCGGGTCCGTGAACGGTGACTCGCGGCAGCGCGTGTCGTGGGGAGCGGACGGGAACTACGGCCGAAGCATCACCGACGCTGGCTGGTCCAGCGAAGGAGAGCTGTCGCTCGTCATCAAACCGCGGGAGAACCTGCGCCTGAGCTTCGGTCCCTCGTACTCGCGCAGCATCGACAAGCAGCAGTTCGTCGCAAACGTCAACGATGTCACTGCCACGCCGTTCGCCGGGGTGCGCAGTGTGTTCGCGGAGCTGGATCAACGCAGTGTGTCCATGAACACACGGCTCAACGCCACGTTCTCGCCGACCCTCACGCTGGAACTGTTCGCGCAGCCGTTTCTTGCGAGTGGACGGTACGCGGCGTTGAAGGAGTACGCCGTGCCGCGCAGCGGCAACGTGCTGGTCTACGGGCGAGACATCGGCACGGTGCTGGAGGTGCGGGACGCCGAGGGCAACCTCGAGGCGTACCGGGTGGATCCTGATGCGGTGGGGCCAGCCGCGCCATTCACCGTCGGCAATCCGGACTTCAACGTGCGATCGCTTCGCGGCACGGCGGTCGTCCGATGGGAGTACCGGCCTGGCTCCACCCTGTTCTTCGTGTGGACGCAGGAGCGGTCCGGCTTCGACTCCTTTGGCGACTTCGACTTCGGCCGTGACCGCTCGGCACTGTTCCGCGATCGGCCGGTCAACGTGTTCCAGGTGAAGGCGAGCTACTGGCTGGGCATCTGACGACAGCGCGGCTACCCGAGGTGGAACCGGTGTTGGCCTACTTGCACACCGGTTCGCCTTCGCCCGCGGAGGGCACCAGCGTGTTCACCGTGTTCACGGCGATGGCACAGGAGAAGTTCAGGATCTGCGAGTGCGTCACCGTCGCCGACCAGTAGCCGGAACCGGTCACGATCGTGGGATCGCTCACGCTCTGCGACGACTTGAACTTCAGCCTCGACGTGTCGTACGTCGTATAGAAAACGGAATCTGCGTGGAACGCCTCCTCGGCCGACACGAGATTGCGGAGGTCGGTCTTCATCGCGGCCGTATAGGCCTTCGTCTTCGTGTTCGCGAACTTCGGGATCGCGATCGCGGCGAGAATTCCGATGATCACCACCACGATCAGCAGCTCGATCAGCGTAAAGCCTTTCCGGGAGTGCGGCATACGGATGGTCCGGTCTCGAGGGAGGCTCGCCGCGGGAGAGTGAGCGGCGCGGCGGAAGGGGGTGGAGTGTCCGCTCACTCTAAAGCAGTGGTGATGCCAGCACGTCGAACAACCAAAAAGGCAGCGTATCTCTATATATTGCATAGAGTTGCGCAATAGTGACGTGCAGCACGCAGGCATTTCACGATGGGTGGACTCCCGCGTCTTGCACGATGCTTCGAATACTGCGATGGCGGCTCAGTCCGCAATTGGCAGCCGAATGACGAGTCGCGCAAGGGATCGGCGAGCGCGCGGGTAACTCCTCGGTGCATCATCACCTCATGCTCGCCGCGATTCGCTCCGCCGCCGTACTTGGCATCGATGCCTATGATGTCACGGTCGAGGTGGATGTCGCCCTTGGCCTGCCGCAATGGATGATCGTGGGCCTTCCGGCGAATGCGGTTAAGGAGAGTCGCGAGCGCGTGGGCGCTGCCCTGATGAACGCGGGATTCGCCGTTCCGCCACGACGCGTGACGGTCAACCTCGCGCCAGCCGACGTCAGGAAGGAGGGCACGGCATTCGATCTGCCCATCGCGCTCGGCCTGCTCGTCGGCACAGGCATGCTCGACCAGGCGTCGGTCGCGTCGTGCGTCGTCGTCGGCGAGCTCGGCCTCGACGGCACGGTCCGTCCAGTGCGCGGGGCGCTCTCCATCGCGCGCCGCGTCTCAGCGCTTGGCGCACGCACGTCGCCGCCGCTCACCGCGCCGACGCTCGTACTCCCCAGCGCGAATGTGGCCGAAGCGACGCTCGTGCACGGGCTGTCGCTCTGCGCGCCGGCGTCGCTCGCCGAGTTGGTGGGCTGGCTGCTCGCCGCGCACCTGCCGACTCCCGCGCCAGCTCGTGCATCGATCATCACCGCGCATGCGCTCGACATCGCGGACGTGGCGGGGCAGGAGGGAGCCAAGCGCGCCCTGGCCATCGCGGCGGCGGGATCGCACGGCATCCTCCTCGTGGGACCACCCGGCGCGGGCAAGACCATGCTCGCACGTCGCCTCCCCACCATTCTGCCGTCGCTCACGAATGCCGAGGCACTCGAGGTGACGGCGGTACACTCCGTGGCTGGAATTCTCGACGCCTCCACGGGCGCGATGGTGCGTCGCCCTTTCCGCGCTCCGCATCACTCCATCTCGACGGCGGGACTCGTGGGCGGAGGCTCCTCGCCACGACCCGGGGAGGTGAGCCTCGCGCACCACGGCGTGCTGTTTCTCGACGAATTGCTCGAGTTCCCGCGCTCGGTGCTCGAAGCGCTGCGCCAACCGATGGAAGACGGCCACGTTACCATCGCGCGCGCGACGGCGTCGCTGAGCTTTCCCGCGCGATTCGCGCTTGCGGCAGCGATGAACCCGTGCCCGTGCGGACACGCTGGCGATCCAATGCAGCCGTGCATCTGCGCCGCCGCCGACGTGTTGCGCTACCGCTCGCGACTCTCGGGTCCGCTCGCCGACCGGATCGATCTCCACGTCACCGTTCCAGCTGTTCCGCTGGCGTCGCTGTCCTCACGTGTGGTAGGCCCGAACTCTGACGCGATGCGACTGCAGGTGGAGACGGCGCGAGCCCGGCAGCGAACGCGATACGAGAGCGCGGACGGATGCAACGCGCGCGCGCCGGGTCGGTGGCTCGAGACCCATGGCGGACTCGAGCCAGCGGCGCGGAACCGCCTCACGACCGCGGGCGAGCGCCTGCACCTCTCGGCGCGTGCGTTTCATCGGGTGCTTCGTGTCGCTCGCACCATCGCCGATCTCGAGGCCGAACCGGCGGTGCACGCGGCTCATGTGGCGGAGGCGCTCGGATATCGACCACGCGCCACGCCGGGCGACGCCGCGTGATGTGCCATGTGAGGAGCCACTTGCGTCTCTCAGCCCTGCCTTCCGCGCGGGTGGCCCAATAGCTTCAGCTGCATGCCGCACGATACCCAACCCGCTGACAAGGAAGCCTCGCTCGCCGCGTGGCTCGCGTCGCGTGGGCGCGTCGCTGTCGGTTACAGCGGCGGTGTGGATTCCGCCTATCTCGCCGTCTTCGCACGGCGCACGCTGGGTGCAAACGGCGTGGTCGCGATCATTGGGCGGAGCGCATCGTATCCGGCCGAGCAGTGGGAGACGGCGCGGCGGGTGGCGGATGCGTACGACGTGAACGTGCTGGAGCTCGATACCGAGGAGCTCGCCGATCCGCGGTACGCCGCCAATCCATCGAATCGATGCTTTTTCTGCAAGACGGAGCTGTGGGGCAAGCTCGTGCCTGTCGCCCGCGCGCACGGATTCGACTGCGTCCTCGACGGCACGAACGCCGATGACCTGAGCGATTACCGTCCCGGTGCCCAGGCCGCCCGCGACCATGGCGTGGCCAGTCCGCTCGCGGACCTTGGCTTCACCAAGTCCGACATCCGCGCACGGTCGCGTGCGCTCGGACTTCCCACCTGGCAGCAGCCGTCGTCTCCGTGCCTGTCGTCGCGCCTGCCGTATGGAACCACCGTCACCGCCGAGCGACTCGCGATGGTGGAGCGAGCCGAGCGTTCGTTGCGCGACCTGGGCGTGCAGGGCGACCTGCGCGTGCGATATCACGACGATCTCGCGCGCGTCGAGGTGAGTCAGGAGGTGCTGGAGCACTGGCTCGTGCTGGAGCGTTCTGCCCGGCTGTGCAGTGCGGTGCGTGCGGCAGGCTTCGCGCGAGTGGCGCTCGACCTGCGGGGGTTCCGGTCGGGCTCCCTCAACGTGTTGCACGGCGTGAGCGCCACATGATCGTGCGACCGCGTGGGAGCGCCGAGGACCGCGACCGGGAAACGGCACTCGCGCGTGCGCTGGAGCGCGCGGACATGACGTGCGCGGTCGAAGCGCGAGGAGGTCTTGCTCTGCTCATCTGCGACGAATCGCAGCAGGCGCGGCTCGCGTCGTCCGATGCGCGCCGCGCCGTGCTCGCGCTCGCGAAGCAGCACGGCTTCACGCACATTGCCGTCGAGCTCAGGGCGCACCCGGCGACGTGATGCCATCGGCCTCGGGAGTGGGCGCGCTCGACCGACAGCGGGATCGATATCGTCACCGTCGTGCGACGTCATGGGGACGTCGCCGCTACGCGACGTCACAGGGAGGAGTCTGATCGATGGGCTGTCTGCGCCGAGCGGGATGTGTCGTGGTGGTGTTGGCGATCGTGGCGGGCCTCTGGCTCACGCAGAACAAATGGATGCGGGTCGTGAAGCGCTCGGATTCCGCTCCGGAGGTGTCGGCTGATCGGGTCTGGCAGCCGTTGTCGCCACAGGCGGCGGCGCGCGGCAAGCAGGCGCTCGACGGACTCGCCTCACCGCGCGGTCCCGTCTACGTGAATCTGTCGGCGAACGAGATCGCGTCGTACGTGGTGCAGGCCGCCGGCGGTGCGTTTCCCGCGTCGGCGGACAGTGTGGAGGCAGCGGTGATTGGTGATGTGCTGTACGTGCGCGCGATCGTTCCCACGAAGGACATCGCCCGCTCCGGCGCGCTCGGTCCGCTGGCGGGACTGCTCAACGCGCGCGAGAAGGTGTCGTTGGGCGGCAGCTTCCGCGTCGTGCGCCCTGGTCTCAGCGAGTTCAAGCTGCGCGACGTGAAGCTGCGCGACTTCAGCGTGCCACGCGGGGCGATCCCGCGGCTGGTGCAGCAGATCACCAAGGGGAAGCAGACGCCCGGTATCGCCAACGATGCGCTCGCGGTGCCCACGCCAGCATCGCTCGCCGACGTCCGTATCGCGAACGGTCGCGTCACCCTGTACAAGGCGACACCCGCGGGCAGGACGCCGTGAGCCGTCGCATCCTGATCGTCGACGACGAGCAGGGAATTCGCGCGGCGCTCGGGCAGTTGCTCGAGTTCGAGGGCTACGAGGTGCGCACGGCGGCGAACGCGGTGGATGGGCTGGCCGAGTATGCGCGCTTCAAGCCGCACCTGGTGTTCATGGACGTCAAGATGGCCGGCATCGACGGCCTGGAGGCGCTCCAGAAGCTGCGGGCGCAGGACCAGCAGGCGGTCGTGGTGATGATCAGCGGACACGCGACCATCCAGACCGCCGTGGAGGCCACGCAGCACGGCGCGTATGACATTCTCGAGAAGCCGCTCGACACCGACCGCATTCTCGTCACGCTTCGGAACGCGCTCGCGCACCTGGACCTGCACGAAGAGAACGCGCGGTTGCGCGACACGGTGCGGTCGCGATTCGCCATCGTCGGGGCGTCGTTCGCGATCCGCACCGTGACGGAGAAGATCGAGCTCGTGGCGAAGACGCCGGCACGGGTGCTCATCACGGGCGAGAATGGCACCGGCAAGGAACTCGTCGCCCAGGCGATTCACGCCAACTCGCCGCGGGCGAAGGCGCCGTTCGTCGAGGTGAATTGCGCCGCCATTCCGAGCGAGTTGATCGAGAGTGAACTGTTCGGTCACATGAAGGGATCGTTCACGGGCGCCGTGCAGGACCGATCGGGCAAGTTCGAGCAGGCGGACGGTGGAACGCTGTTTCTCGATGAGATCGGCGACATGAGCCTGGCCGCGCAGGCGAAGGTGCTGCGCGTGCTGCAGGACGGCGTGGTCACGCGCATCGGCGGTGCGAAGACGGTGCAGGTGGACGTGCGCGTGCTGGCGGCGACCAACCATGACGTGGAAGCCGAGATCGCCGCCGGCCGATTCCTGGAAGACCTGTTCTACCGCCTCAACGTGGTGCCCATCCACGTGCCGCCGCTGCGCGAGCGACGCGAGGACATTCCGTTGCTCGTCGGACATTTCATCGACCAGCTCACGGGGCCGGCTGGACTGGCCCCGCGCGCGGTCGGTGACGATGCCGTCGCGCGGCTCTCGCAGCTCGAGTGGCCGGGCAACGTGCGCGAGCTGCGCAATACGATCGAACGGCTGCTGATCCTGTCGAGCGGTCCGCGCATCCGGGCTGAGGACGTCGATCGCCTCGTCGGGCGCAGGCCCGACAGCGGCGACGGCGGCCTTGGCAGCCTGCTCGACGTGCCGACGTTCGAGGAGTTCAAGCACGCGGCGGAGCGCGCGTATCTCGTAGCCAAACTGCGGGCGTACGACTGGAACGTGAGCGAGACGGCGCGCGGGCTCGACATGCCGCGCTCCAACCTGTACAAGAAGATCGAGCGGTACGGGTTGAGCAGGGAGGGCGGACCCGGCGCGCCGGCACCGGCCGTTGCTGGCGCCGCCGCCGACGACGACGAGGGTGACGACGCGTGAGCGACTGGGACGCGGAGCTCAAGAAGATCGACCGGCGGCTCGAGTCCATCTCGGACTCGGCCCTGATTCCGTCGGCGCCCGCCAGTGGGCCCGTCGGAGCGCGTGCGGATGTCGCGACCGAGCGCGCCGCCACGCGGACCTGGGGCGCATTCCTGCGCCTCGCGCTCGCGACCGCACTCGGCGTGGGCATCCTGTTCTGGCCGTATCCCACGCAGTGCGGGGCCGACCTCGGTTTTTACCTCGCCGCCATTGCTGCGGTGACGGTGGGCGGTTTGTGGAGCAGCGTATGGACGTGGCGGCACCGCACGTCGCGCGCGCATGTACTGTCGCTGCTCCTCGTGATCTGGGGGCTGCTCCTCGGCGCGCGGGAGATCCTGCCACGGGCCGGCTACGCGAAGGCCGATGCCGCGCGGCCCGTGGGATGGCGATGCACGGTGCCGGGCAGTACCGGCGTCAACATTCTCCGGTCGGGCACCTAGGCGGGGCGCAATGGACGCGGCAGCGTGGGCATGGATCGCGTGACGCGCATGCCGGCCGCTCGCGTGCGGCGGAGACGCCTGATCGTGCAGGTGGCGTTCGCTGTGCTGGTAGTGGGGCACGGCTGTTCGCCGTCGACGGCTACTCTCCCGGCGGTCGTGGGCGTCCGCTCCAGGATTGATACCACCTACTACGAAGCGGAAGGACGGAATCGGCGGGAATGGCTCGTGTCCATGCGGGCGGCGGCGCGATTGGCAGGCGTTCCGGCTCCGTACCTGGCGTTCACGTCCTCGCAGACGCGGTGGTCGTACGCGAGCTCGAGACTGACCCCGCGCGGGTGCACGCCGAACAGTCCCCTGATCGAGCTCACCATTCGCTACACGATGCCGCGCGTCGTCGGCGATTCGACCGTGGGCGACGAGGAGTGGAGGGAATGGAGGCGGTACCTCGTCTCGCTCTGGCGCCACGAAGAAGGGCACGCGGCCCGTGCCCTGCGCGAGTCGGCCGAGGTCCGCGACTCGCTGATGCGAGCCCGTACACCGAACTGTGCGACCCTCGGTGCGTCCGTCTCACGCGCGCAGGACGCGGTTCGGATCAGGCACCGTGCCCTGCAGGTGCGCTACGACTCGCTGACGCGGCACGGGGCACGTCAGGGCGCGCTGTTCATCCTGCCCGGCGTGACACAGCTGTCCGTCGACACCACCTATCGGGACACGATTCCCTGACCGTCCGCGCCGCACACCGGCGCATCGACGCTGTCGGGCGTTCGAGTAGATTTCCGCCATGACCAAGACATTCCAGAACTTCATCGCCGGCGAGTGGAGTGCGCCGCAGGGCGGCGCGCACTTCGAGAATCGCAATCCGGCGGATACCGCCGATCTGATCGGGCACTTTCCCCTCTCCACGTCGGCCGACGTCGATCGGGCGGTCGCGTCGGCCCGCCGCGGTTTCGAGGGATGGCGCAGGACGCCGGCACCGGCGCGCGGCGATGTGCTGCGCCGCGTGGGCGACCTGTTGACGGCGCGGAAGGAGGAGATCGCCGATCTCATGACACGCGAGATGGGGAAGCCGCTCACGGAGACGCGCGGCGATGTGCAGGAGGGCATCGATACGGCGTACTACGCCGCGACGATCGGACGCCAGCTGTCCGGTCGCACCGTTCCGAGCGAGATGGCGAACAAGTGGGCGATGAGCTTTCGTCGCCCCATCGGAGTGGCCGGCATCATCGCGCCGTTCAACTTTCCGCTCGCCATCCCCACGTGGAAGATGTTTCCGGCGCTCGTGTGCGGGAACGCGTGCGTGTTCAAGCCCAGCGAGGACGTGCCGCACACGGGTCACGTGCTCGTGGAGATCATGCTCGAGGCCGGGCTCCCTCCGGAAGTGATCCAGCTGGTGCACGGCGTCGGCATCGATGTCGGAGCGCCGATCGTCGCGCACCCCGATGTGGCCGTCGTGTCGTTCACCGGATCCACGGCCACCGGCAGCACCGTCGGGGAAACGTGCGGGCGGATGCACAAGCGGCTCTCGCTCGAGATGGGCGGCAAGAACGCGCAGATCGTGATGGACGACGCCGATCTCGACCTCGCGCTGGAAGGC
Organism: Gemmatimonadaceae bacterium; assembly: GCA_031362845.1. GTDB lineage: Bacteria > Gemmatimonadota > Gemmatimonadetes > Gemmatimonadales > Gemmatimonadaceae > AG11. Next base: position 37,957 of record JANLTI010000224.1, read on the forward strand.
GTCCTCTGGGGCGCGTTCGGCACGACCGGACAGCGCTGCACGGCCACGAGCCGGTTGATCCTGCAGTCGGGAATCCACGATCAGTTTCTCGGACGGCTGATCGATCGGGCGCGCGCGATGAAGCTCGGCGACGGACGGAAGAAGGGAACCGACGTGGGACCGCTTATTCACGAGCGGTCGCGGCAGAAGGTCGAGCGGTACATCGACATCGGTCAGGCCGACGGAGCCGACCTCGTGTGCGGCGGACGCCGCCCAGAGGGAAGGGCACACGAGCGTGGCTTCTACTTCGAGCCCACGATTTTCGCGCGCGTCACCGCGGGGATGCGGATCGAGCAGGAGGAAATCTTCGGGCCGGTACTGAGTGTGATCCGGGTTGCCGATGCGGACGAGGCCTTCCGCGTCAACAACGGCGTGCAGTACGGACTCTCGTCGGCGCTGTACACGCGCGACGTGAGCCTCGCCTTCCGCGCGTTCAATGAGCTCGACAACGGGATCACCTACATCAACGCCCCGACGATCGGCGCCGAGGCACATCTGCCGTTCGGCGGCGTGAAGCAGACGGGGAACGGGCATCGCGAGGGCGGCTGGGAAGTGTATGAGTTCTACTCCGAGACCAAGGTCGGTTACTGCGACTTCTCGGGCGCCCTCCAGCGGGCGCAGATCGACAATTACGTCGGCGCTCCCGACTGAATCGGCGGGCCGGTCGCGGCGGCGCGCTTGCTGCGCCGCGGGCCGGGGGATTTAATTGCGGGGTGTCCATGCCAGCCAGTCCGGAGCCGTCCCAGGTCCCGTCGCGAATGATCACGCCCGAGCGCCGGCTCGAGGCGTTGCAGCACGTCAACCGGCGACGCGACGGCTACCACTTCCTGTGGGACTGGGCCAAGATCCTCACGATCTCGATCGGGCTGTTTCTCGTCCTCCGTACGTTCGTCGTCGAGGCGTTCAAGATCCCGAGCGGGAGCATGGAAGGCACGTTGCTGGTGGGGGATTTCCTGCTGGTGAACAAGTTGGTGTACGGCGCGGAGGTGCCGGGCACGGGCGGGCGACGGTTGCCCGCCATGCGCATCCCGCAGCGCGGCGACGTGATCGTGTTCGAGTGGCCGAAGGACCGCACGAAGAATTTCGTGAAGCGGCTCGTCGGCGTGCCGGGTGATACCCTCGCGATGCGCGACGGCATCCTCATCCGGAACGGTGTGGCGCTGGCGGAGCCATACGTCTCGCACTCCGATCCCGCGGCTGATCCGGTGTGGGACGAGTTTCGGTGGCAGAGCCGATTTCTCGTGCGCACGGCCGATGCGGCGGTGGCCTACCACCCATCACGAAACAACTGGGGCCCGTTGGTCGTCCCTCAGTTGCAGTACTTCGTGCTGGGCGACAATCGGGACAACTCGCTCGACAGCCGCTACTGGGGATTCGTCCCCGACTCGCTGCTGCGGGGGCGTCCCGAGGTAGTCTACTTCAGCTTTTCGCCGGATTCCGCCGATCTCACCTGGCTGACCCACGTCCGATGGACGCGGCTCGGCGAGCGCGTGCACTGACCTAGCAGTACGACCACACCGGTCGCCTCTCGCCCCGCCACCTGCCGCTCCACGCGCGGCGGGGCCGCCGTCCCCAGGAACCGCCCCGAATGGCCACCACTCCGAACAACAAGAAGTCGTCGTTCGAAGAGGGTTCGCTCGACCAGTATCTCCGGGACATCAGCATCTATCCCCTGATCACGCGGGAAGATGAGGTCGCGCTCGCGCAGAAGATCCACGTCGGCGATCAGGAAGCGCTCGACAAGCTGGTGCGGTCCAACCTGCGCTTCGTCGTCAGCGTCGCGAAGAAGTACCAGAATCAGGGCGTGTCACTCTCCGACCTGATCAACGAGGGCAACCTCGGCCTCATCCGCGCCGCGCACAAATTTGACGAGACGAAGGGGATCAAGTTCATCTCGTACGCTGTGTGGTGGATCCGGCAGGCGATTCTCCAGGCGCTCGCGGAGCAGAGCCGAATCGTGCGCGTGCCCTTGAATCGTGCCGGCACGCTGCACCGGATCGGCAAGCGCGCGAGCTTCCTGCTCCAGGAGCTCGGCCGCGAGGCGACGCACGCCGAGATCGCCGAGGGGATGGACATCACGGAGGAGGAAGTCGCGAAGACGATGTCGATCTCGCAGACGCATTTGTCGCTCGACGCGCCGATGACCCCTGGCGAAGACAACCGGCTGCTCGACTACCTGCCCGACAATCTCAACCCGACACCGGACGAGCTCACGTTCGAGAAGGCGCTGACGGAAAGCATCGAGGAGGCGCTGGCGCACCTGAAGGAGCGCGAGTCGAAGATCCTGCGACTGTACTTCGGTCTCGATGGAGAGGAGCCGATGACGCTGGAGCAGATCGGCAGCCTGCTGGGAATCACGCGCGAGCGGGTGCGGCAGATCAAGGAGAAGGCGCTCTCACGGCTGAGGCACGTGAGCCGTGCGCGGGCGCTGGAGAGCTACCTGGGGTGAGACGTGAATCGTGAATCGTGAATCGTGAATCGTGAATCGTGAATCGTGAATCGTGAGACGTGAATCGTGAATCGTGAGACGTGAGGCGTGAGGGGTGAGCTCGTCACCGCTCCGGGCTGGCACGATCCGTTGCTCTGATTCGGAGGATGAGGCGCGTCAGCATCTGCTGAACGCGCTTCGTCGTTTCCAGGGCCTGCCGCACCGACTCGCCGGTCGCCATCTCCATGCGCTCGCACAGGTCGAGCTGGAATTCAAGCTCACGAGTGGAGCCGAGCGCCATGCCGAGGAAACTGCACAGGTCGCGCCGGGTGGTTCGCCCGCTTCCTTCCGCGATGTTGGAGCCCACCGACACCGCCGCCCTGCGAAGTTGACGTCCGAGTTCGTACCGTTCGCTCACTGGAAGCTCAGAGGCGACTGCGTATACTTGCAGCACCAGGTTCCGAGCGACCTGGTAGACCTGAAGCCGATGGTGGTCCTGCATGTGCCAAGCTGACGCCGGCGCCTCTGGTCAGCCGCATCGATGTGCCGCATGGTGTACCATCACGTCTCACGATTCACGTCTCACGATTCACGTCTCACGAGTCACGTCTCACGATTCACGTCTCACGATTCACGTCTCACTCTCGGTCCTCAGCATGGCCCAGTCCGCAAGTTTCGACGTCACCACCGGCGTCGACCTCCAGGAAGTCGACAACGCCATCAACCAGGCGCAGAAGGAGATCGCCCAGCGCTACGACTTCAAGGGGTCGAAGGCGACGATCGAGTTCACGCGTGCCGAGAGTCTCATTGCGCTCGTCGCGGACAGCGACTTCCAGATGACGGCGTTGTTCGACGTCGTGCAGACGAAGCTCATCAAGCGCGGCGTGCCGGTGAAGAACCTCGACATCGGCGAGATCCGGCAGGCGGCGGGCGACACGGTGCGGCGCGACGTGAAGCTCAAGATGGAGCTCGACGGCGAGACGGCGAAAAAGGTGGCTGCGGCAATCAAGGACGCGAAGCTGAAGAAGGTCCAGGCGTCGATCCAGGGCGAACAGGTGCGCGTCAGCGGGCCGTCGCGCGACGATCTCCAGGAAGTGATGGCGCTGCTCAAGAGCAAGGACTTCGGCGTGCAACTCCAGTTCGGGAACTATCGGTAGTCGCGTACGACAGTCGTCAGTCTCCCCCTAGCGCCCCGTCCGCCGTCCTCCCCGCAATCCGCGCGGGCAGGTCGCGTGTTCGACATCCCGCAGCGCGCGGGCGTTCGCTCCCACCACCTCCACCGCGCGGGCGTCGCCGCGGTTCCAGCGGCGCCACCTCAAGGCATGTGCGTCCGTGCGGGCGCGTCGCTCGCTGAAGGGAGACCAGCGCGCCAACAGGTCATGGGAGGCGCGGCATCGCGCCAGGTCCGACGCCAATCGCTGCGCGGAGCCAGCGGGCGAACCGTCCGGCCGCAGGACGGCAGGCACCACGAGCGGGCTGGCGTCGCCGCTCAGCCGGGCGAGGTGCGCGACATCGAGTGAACTCGCGCCCGTTCCGACTCCGGCCTCGCCCCGCGCGATGTTCACGCGCGCCACGACGACATCCGGCACGATGATGTTGAGCGCGGCGAGCGTGGCGAGACCCGTCACCACGGCGCCAGCGACGAAGGTGCGACCCGCGCCTCGCAGCACGGTGAGCGCCAGCCAGACGAGCACCGCCGCGAGCCACGCCATGAACACGAGCGCATACAGCCGGTCCTCCGTCAGCCCGTAGTAGCGCACATACAGTTGCAGGCGCAGCACGGCGGAAACGATCATCAGGCCCACGAGCAGCAGCACCGGAATTGCCAGCGCCGTGTGCCGTCGTTCGAGGTTCCGGTCGGCATGGAGCAGCGCACGAGAACCCATGAGCGTGGGCACCACGAGCAGCACGACCCACACCATCTGGAAGAACCCTTGCCGCGCGTACTCGGCGACCGTCAGTCCCGTGCGCTCACGAAGAAACTGCTCGCCACCGAAGAGCCAGCCGAGCTGGGTCACGAGATACAGCGCGAACAGGGCGACGAGCACGCCCAGCCCCATCGTGATATCGAGGCTGCCAAGCCCGACCGGCAGACGATCCGGCGCGCGCGCGCGGCCAATGTCGGCGACCAGCGCCGCGCGCATCCAGCCGGCGGCAATCCAGGAAAAAAAGCCGATGACGATCACGTGCGAGAGCAGGAGCCCGATGTCCAGGGCGGGCATGGCGATGAAGCTGGCGAATACCGGGTCGGCTCCGCGCAGCAGCGACCCGAACACGACGAGCAGTGGCAGTGCGATCACGAGCGCGCGGACGACGGGACGCGCCCGCATGCTGGAGCGGACGGCCGGCGCGTGCAGCGACGCCTCGCCGAAGACGAGAGGCGCCGGGCCAGCGGCGATCGATCGCATGGCGCTCGTCGCGGTCCAGATCGTGTCGCGCAATCGTTCGGCGAGCAGCGACGAGCGGGGGCTGCCGATCGCGATGGCGGCCATCCCGAGTGCGAAGAGGGTGGCGAGAAAGTCGAGAACCTGCAGACTTTCGGCGTCGCGCCATGCCATGCCCGCGCCAAACACGACCGCAGTCACGAGCCAGACGCCCGCCTCGCGTGGCAGGGTGCGGCCACCGCGCAGCGCGAGAGCCGCCATGCTGCAGGCGAGCAACGCGAGCCAGACCGGAAAGCCGATGCCCGCGGGGCCATCGCGAATCAGCAGATCCGCGGAGAGCCCCACGAGGAATGCGTGCGCGAGGATGGCTCGGGCGAGCGGTGCGATGTCGGCCCGCGACGGCTCGGCCGGCTGGACGAAGGACGGGTCGTCGGCGCGGCCCAGGGCGGTGAGTGGCACGACTGGTGTTGTCATACAGAGAACTTTACAATGCAAAGTCAACGATCGCAAGAGGCAGAATGGCGCTCGACGGCCGTGTCTCGCCCGGTGCAGGGAGTTCAAGGCGCGGATTAGCTTTACGCATGCCTTTACGCATGCCTTCACGCCCGCTCGCCGCCGGTCGCCGCTCCCAGTGAAAGTCGGCTTCATCACGCTGGGCTGCGACAAGAACACGGTCGACAGCGAGCGCTATCTCGCCGAACTCGCTGATCGCGGTGCCGAGTTCACGGACGATCTCGCCCTCGCGGAGATCATCGTCATCAACACCTGCGGCTTCATCGACGCGGCGAAGAAGGAGTCGCTCGACGCCATCATCCAGGCCGGCGAACTGAAGGCCACCGGCGCCTGTCAGGCCGTGGTCGCCGTCGGATGCATGGTGCAACGCCACAAGGGCGAGCTCGCCGAGGCGCTCCCCGAAGTCGACCTCTTCCTCGGCTCGTCCGAGATGGATCGCCTGCTCCCCGAACTCCAGGCGCGCGGCTTCATCGACGTCCAGCCTGTCGCGCATCCCGGAGTCCGGCTCTTCACCGGCGAGGTGCCGCACATCCGGTACCTCAAGGTGAGCGAGGGATGCGACCACGGATGCGCCTTCTGCGCGATCCCGCTCATGCGCGGAAAGCACCGCTCGTTCGCGCTGGACGAGGTGGTGCGCGAGGCGCAGCTGCTCCAGGCGCAGGGCGCGCGCGAGGTGAACCTGGTCGCGCAGGATCTCGCGCACTACGGACGCGATCGACGCGACGGCTTCACGCTGCCGGAGCTGCTCGAGGCGCTCGTGCGCGAAACGGATCTTCCGTGGCTGCGCATGCTCTATCTCTACAGTTCCGGCATCACGCCGCGGCTGCTCGAGGTGATGGCACGCGAGCCGCGCATCCTGCCCTACCTCGACATGCCGATGCAGCACGCATCGGACAGCGTCCTCACGCGGATGCGGCGGCCCGAACGCCAACGCACCATTCGCGATCGCGTGCAGCGCGTGCGCGAGGTGGTGCCCGATCTCGCCATCCGCACGACGTGCATCGTCGGCTTCCCGGGAGAAACGGACGATGACTTCGCGCAATTGATGTCGTTTCTCGAAGAGATCCAGTTCGAGCGCGTGGGTGCATTCACCTACTCGCCGCAGGAAGGGACACGCGCCGCCGAGATGCTCGACGACGTACCGGAGTCGGTGAAGCGCGAGCGGCTCGAACGGCTCATGGAGCTGCAGCGGCAGGTCACGGCGGAGCGATACGAGCGATTCCTCGGTCGCACGGCGCGCACCATGCTGGACCGGGTCGTGGACGGCGAGGCGCAGGGCCGAACGGTGTGGCAGGCCGATGACGTCGATGGCATTGCGTACATCCATGGCGCGGACGCGCTCGCGCCCGGCACGATCATCGATGCCGTGATCGAGGGTATCGAGGACGACGTCGACTTCCGCGCCACGCTACTGCGCGTGGTCGATTCCAACGAGCGTCGCGCCGTGCCGCGGACACGCAACCTTCCTGTCATGAGCACGACCATGGGAAGCTTCGGACGCTGATGACCAATCGCCCGGACACCTCGCCGCAGATCAGCCCGCGCATCACGTGACCGACGGACGTCCGACGACGCGCTCACGCGCGCTGATGGCCCTGGCGCGCGACCTGTTTCCCGGTGGGGTGAATTCCCCGGTGCGCGCTTTCAGCAGCGTCGGCGGCGAGCCGTTCGTCGCGGCGCGCGGCGACGGCGCACGTATCTGGGACGTCGACGGCAACGAGTACATCGACTACGTGCTCTCGTGGGGACCGCTCGTGCTCGGTCACGCCGCCCCCGTCGTGTTGAACGCGTTGCGCGAGACGATGGCGCGCGGCACGAGCTTCGGCATTCCCACCGAGCTGGAAGTGCTGCTGGCCGAGCGCGTGCGTACGCGCATGCCGCACGTGGAGATGTTGCGCTTCGTGTCGAGCGGCACGGAGGCGACGATGAGCGCGCTCCGCGTCGCACGCGCTGCGACGGGTCGCGATCGCTTCATCAAGTTCGATGGATGCTATCATGGCCACGCCGACAGCTTCCTCGTGCGCGCGGGCTCCGGAGTCGCGACGCTCGGTCTGCCGAACTCGCCCGGCGTACCAGCGGCACTCGCGGCGCTCACCCTCACCGCCCCCTTTAATGACGTCCCGAGCGTGCGGGCGCTCCTCGAGGCGAACGCCGGCGACATCGCCGCGATCATCGTGGAGCCGGTGGTGGGCAACGCGGGATTCATCCCGCCGGATCCGTCCTTCCTGCCGGCGCTCCGCACGCTCGCGACCGAGCACGGCGCGGTGCTCATCTTCGATGAGGTGATGACGGGCTTTCGCGTCGCTCCGGGCGGCGCCGCGGAGCTGTACGGGGTCACCCCCGACCTCGTCACGCTCGGCAAGGTAATTGGAGGTGGGCTGCCGGTGGCGGCATACGGCGGCCGGCGCGACCTCATGCAGCGCGTCGCACCCAGCGGACCTGTGTACCAGGCGGGTACGCTGTCGGGGAATCCACTCGCGATGGCTGCCGGCATCGCCACGCTCGATGGGCTCACGGCAGACGCGCACGAAGGAATCGCGCGTCGGACGCGCGCGCTCGTGGAGGGCCTGCGCGGCATCGCCGCGCGGCGCGGCGTGCCATTCACCGCCGACTCGGCGGGCTCGATGTTCGGCTTCTTCTTCCGCCACGAGCCGGTGCGCTCTTTCAGCGACGCGCGCACGGCCGACGTCGAACTGTTCGGTCGCTTCTTCCGTGCCGCGCTGTCGCGCGGCGTGTACCTCGCGCCCTCGGCATTCGAGGCGGGCTTCGTCTCTACGGCACACGGTGACGCGGAGATCGCGCTGACGCTGGAACGACTCGACGCGGCCATGGCCGAGGCGCGCGATTAGGCGTCGGGCATGCGCGCTGCTGGTACTCGGCGCCATGGCGTGCGTGTCCGTGCCGGCCCGACGTCCGGCGCGCACGACGGTCGTGTCACGAGGTGATGTCGTGCTGGCACCGCGGGGCACGCGCGCGCGGCATGCAGCGCCGCGCACGGTGCGAATCGCGATTGCGCGCTCCGTCACGAGCGCTCGGCTGAGTGCCGACAGCGAGTGGGCAATGTACGACGCCGGCGGCGCGCTGGTGCTCGGCCCGTCCGCGGCGGGGGCGCAGTGGGTCGTGCAAGCCGAGGGGGGCCAGCTCGGCGCGCGGCGCGAGTCGTCGGCATCGACGGGACGTCGCTACGCAACGCTCACGGCGCGCTCGGTGGTCGGCGGCGGAACGATCGACTTCAATGGACGACGCTGGCGGGGTGAGCTCATGGTGAGCGTCGACGACCGCGGCGGACTGCTCGTGGTGAATCGTCTGCCGATGGACCTGTACCTGCGAGGCGTGGTGCCGCTCGAGATCGGCACGCGTGCGATGGCGGACATCGCCGCGGCGGAGGCGCAGGCCGTCGCGGCCCGCAGTTACGCGTACATGCACCTGGCCGGGCCCTCGCGGCCCTACGACATGCTCGCGACGGTGAGCGATCAGGTGTACGGAGGCGTCGCGGCAGAGACTCCGCTGGGAGACCAGGCGGTGGAAACGACGGCGGGACTCGTCCTCATGTATGACGGACGTGTAGTGAACGCGCCCTATCACGGGAACTGCGGCGGCTTCACGGCCGAGCCGGGTGACGCGTGGCGCTCGGGCCCGGAGCCGTATCTCACTCGCGTCAGCGACCAGATTCCGGGCACCGATCGATTCTACTGCGAAGCCGGTCCGAAGTTTCGGTGGACGCGCAGCTATTCGGGGGAGGAACTGCGTGCGACGATCGTGCGCTATCTACGCACCCTGCCGCGCGGGGCGGAATCATCGGGTCCGGTGCGAGGCCTGGCCGTGACGGAGGTGACCCCGGCCGGTCGCGTTGCCACGCTCACGGTCGACATGGATGCGGGACGCTGGACAATGCGCGGGAACGAGATCCGCTCTGCACTGCGCGCGGCGAGTGGCGAGTTGTTGTACAGCACCTATTTTTCGCTTGATGTGGTGGAGGGAAGCGACGGCGTGCAGCGGATCGACCTGCGAGGTGGCGGCAATGGTCACGGGGTCGGCATGTGCCAGTCCGGCGCAATGGGCCGTGCACGCGCGGGCCAGGACTTCCAGACCATCCTCACGACGTACTATCCGGGCACGACGATTGGCACGATCGACTGAGTCGGACGCACGCCGGCGAGCGAGCCCACCACGGAGAAGCGAGTCATGACGGAACCCGTGCGCATCGGAGTCGTGGGAGCGGGGGCGATCGCGCAACTGGCGCACTTTCCCGTGCTCGGCAAGATGCGCGGCGCGAAACTCGTGGCCATCGGTGACAACGACCGACCGAAGGCGCGTGCGCTGGCCGACCGGTTCGACATCGCCGACGTCTACACCGACATCGAGGATCTGCTCGAGCACCCCGATCTTCACGCGGTGGTGGTGGCGACGCCCAATCATCTGCACGAGCCGCACGTTCTGAGCGCGATCGCGGCGGGCAAGGACGTGCTGTGCGAGCGTCCGCTCGCGCTCACGATGCGCGGTGTGGAGCGCATCATCAACGCGGCGGCACGCGCCGGCCGCAAGGTGTTCGTCGCGAACAATCACCGGTTCCGCAGCGATGTGCAGGCGCTCGCCGGCTTCCTCCGCGGTGGCGAGCTGGGCAAGCTCACAGGCATTCGTGCCGGAGCGTTCCATCATCGGCGCGCCGAGCAGGGGTGGCGACTCCGCCGCGCCGAGGCGGGCGGTGGCGCGTTCTTCGATTACGGATTGCCGCTGCTCGATCTCGCACTCTGGCTCGCGAACTTTCCCGAGCCGGAGCGTGTGGTGGCGCACATGGAACGTGGCAGCGGAAAGAACGCCGTCGAGGAGTCGATGCTCGTCCAGCTCTACTGCCCCGGCACCGTCTTCAACTTCGATGTCTCCGGCACTTATGTCGGCGCGGAAGAGCGGTGGTGGTTCGAGACGCTCTCCACGCGCGGCAGCACTCGGCTCGCGCCACTGCGCGTGGTGAAGGAGCTGCACGGCCGTCCCACCGACGTGTCGCCGCGAGGGGCAGCCGCGCGGGAAAGCGCGTTCATCCAGTCGTACCGCGCGGAGCTGGCGCACTTCGTATCGGTGCTCACCGGCGAGTCGGAATACGAGGCGCCGACCGATCAGGTGACGCTCCACCGCACCGTCGAGGCGATCTACCGTTCGGCCGACGAAGGCAAAGAGATCAGGCTGTGAGGCTGCGTCGTCTCGCCGTTCTGGCGCTGCTCGTGCTCGGCACGGAGCGCGCAGAGGCACAGCGCCGAGTCGTGCCCGAACCCCGCTCGCGACCGCGTCGTGCGCGCGTCGTCCCGGGGCCGCCGCCGGTCGTGCGCACGGTGGCGCCTCCCGCCGCTGACATTGGGCCACCCGCCGCGGTCGTCGCGCCACCCGGCGCGCCGCCGGCCCTCACGGTCACGCTCGTCACCTTCGGCATCGGGCCCGCCGTGTGGGAGCGGTTCGGGCACAACGCGCTCTGGATCCATGACCGCGACGCGGGCACCGACATCGCCTACAACTGGGGCCTGTTCGACTTCGAGCAACCCGGGTTTTTTCGACGCTTCCTCACGGGCGATACGAAGTACTGGATGGCCGGGGAAGATGCCTTCGCGATGATCTCCGCCTACCAGAACGCCGGGCGATCCGTCACGCTGCAGAAGCTCGATCTCACGCCCGAACAGGCGCGGACCCTCAACGACCTCGTCCTGCGCAACGCGCGCGAGGAGAACAAGTACTACCGCTACGACTACTATCGCGACAACTGCTCGACCCGGTTGCGCGACGTGGTGGACCGTGCGCTCGGCGGCGCCATTCGTCGAGCGACCGATACGATGCGCACGTCACTGACGTACCGCGGCGAGAGCGTGCGGCTCACGGAAGGGGACATTCCGATCCAGGCCGGCATCGACATCGCGCTGGGCCGGCCGGCAGACGCACCGCTGAGCGCGTGGGAGTCCTTCTTCATCCCCATGCGCCTGCGCGACGCAGTGCGCATCTTTCGCGTCCCGCGGGAGGGCGGCACGACAGTCCCCCTCGTGGCGAGCGAGCGTCTCATCGCGCCGAGCGAGGCAGTGTCCCGCGTGGTCGAGGCGCGCACACCTCCCGATCACACGCGCCGCAATCTCGTCGCGGGGTTGCTGCTCGCGACGTGCGTCGTGGTGCTCGGGCTGCTCATGCGCGCGCACCGCTGGGCGGCGTGGCTGGTCGCCCTGTTCGGTGCCGGCTGGTCGCTGCTGTGTGGCGTGCTCGGCCTCGTGCTGCTGCTGGCCTGGGTGGCCACCAAGCATGCGTTCTGGGCAGAGAACGAGAATCTCCTTGTCCTGTCGCCTCTCGCGTTGGCGCTGGTGGTGTTGCTGCCCGCGGCCCTGCTCGCCGGCAGGGCGGTGCGTCGCGCGCGCATCGTCGGCGTATCGATCGCGGTGATGGGACTGTGCGCGCTCGGGCTGACGCTGGCGCCGGGCGGTGCCGTGCTCCGGCCGGTCGTCGCGCTTTTCCTGCCGATGAATGTCGCGCTCGCGTGGGTGCTCCTGCGCGCGAGTCCCCGAGCCGTCGCGGCGTCGCCGGTGCGCACGGGGTGAGCGGGCTCGCCGTCGGCGTCGACGTCGGTGGCACCTTCACCGACCTCGTGGCCGTCAGCGCCGATGGCATGGTGACGGCGCACAAGCTGCCGAGCACGCCCGCCGACCAGAGTGACGGCGTCGGCGCCGCACTGCTCCTGCTCGGTGGCGCGCCCGTGACGCGGTTCGTCCATGGCACCACCGTGGCGACCAACATGCTGCTCGAACGGACGGGGGCGCGCGTCGCGCTCGTGTCCACCGCGGGCTTCAGCGACGTCCTGCATCTCGCGCGGCAGGATCGTGCCTCGCTCTACGACCTGACGCGCCACCATCCAGCGCCACTCGTTCCGCGCGAGCACACCATCGGCGCGCTCGAGCGCATTGCGCCCGAGGGTGTCATGACGGCGCTCGATTCGGACGGCATCGCGTCCGTCGTCGCTCGTGTGCGCGAGATCGCGCCCGATGTGGTGGCGATCGCGTTGCTGCACGCATATCACGATGCCCGCCACGAGCGCGTGCTCGCCGCTGCGCTGCGTGATGCACTGCCAGGCATCGACGTCGTGCTGTCCTCCGAGGTGTTCCCGGAAATCCGTGAATACGAGCGCACGGCCACGACCGTGGCCGAGGGCTACCTGCGGCCCGGCGTGGCGCGGTACCTGGAGCGGCTCACGGCGCGGGCGACGTCACTCGACGTTCCGGCCCCGGGCGTGATGACGTCCGGGGGCGGCATGCGCACGGCGCACGAGGCGGCGCGCGGTGCGGCGTCGCTCGCGCTCTCTGGTCCCGCGGGCGGTGTCGTGGGCGCGGCGGCAGTGCTCCGCGCCGCGGGGCTCAGCGACGCACTCACGGTGGACATTGGCGGCACGAGCGCCGACGTCGGCCTCATCCTCGCCGGCGAGCCGCTGGTGGAGCCGGGTGGACGGGTGGCCGGTGTGCCGATCTCCCTGCCGAGAGTGCTCGTGGAGACGGTCTCGGCGGGGGGCGGCAGCATCGGGTGGATCGACGACGGCGGTGCCTTGCGCGTCGGCCCGCGCAGCGCGGGCGCTGCCCCCGGCCCCGCGGCGTTCGGGCGGGGAGGCGCGCAGCCCACCGTCACCGACGCGCATGTCGTGCTCGGGCACATCACGGCGGCCGCGCTCAGCAGCGGCGTCGCACTGGACGTCGACGCGGCCACGCGCGCGGTGGGCGCGCTTGCCGGCGCGCTCGGTGCCGACCCCGCACGCGTGGCACGCGCGATGATCGACATCGCGGACGCGTCCGTGGCGCGGGCACTGCGGCGCGTGAGTGTCGAGCGCGGAATCGATCCGCGGGCATGCGTGCTTGTCCCGTTCGGCGGGGGTGGACCTCTGCATTGCTGCGGCCTCGCGGACCTGCTGGGCATGCGGACGATCTTCGTCCCGCCGCACGCGGGGGTGCTGAGCGCGCTGGGACTCGCGATCACGTCGGAGCGACGTGAGCGGATGACCAGCGTCTTTGCGCGTGTAGACACGCTGGACGCCGCTGCGCTCGCGCACGAGCTCCACCGAGCGGCGGATGGCGTGCACGCGGAGACGACCTGGAGCCGTCGCTGGACCGCGCGCGTGCGCTACGTGGGGCAGGGCCACGAGGTCGACGTGCCGGTGGAGCCCGGCGATAATGGCGTCGTGCTCGCGTCGCGATTCGAGACGCTGCACTCCAGGCGAAACGGATTCACGCTCGACGCGGCGGTCGAGGTGATCGGGCTCCGGCACGTCGCCAGTGGTCCCGCGCACGACGCCCGCTTTCAGCGCACGGGAGCGTCGGCATGGAGCGACGGCCACCAGGTAGATGATGGAGGGCAGCTCGACGTGCGCGTCGACGGACCATCCGTGATCGTGCTCGCGGGCGCCACGCTCCGCATTTCACCGGGTTGGCGCGGCGTGCCGCACGAGACGGGCGGGTGGATGCTCGAGCGCCTGGGAGCGCCGTGAGCCGCGCCCGGAGCAGGTCCGTGACGATCGATCCGCTGGAGCTCTCCGTGCTCGCGCACGGTGTCGCGATGATCGCCGAGGAAATGGGCGCGGTGCTCGTGCGCAGCGCGCTCTCACCCAACATCCGGGAGCGCCGTGACGCGTCCGCCGCGCTGTTCGATGCGCGCGGACGGATGATTGCGCAGGCGGCGCACATTCCCGTTCACCTCGGCGCCATGCCGGAGGCGGTGTCCGCCGTACGGGCGCGCGATCCGCAACCGGGCGACGTGTTCCTGCTGAACGATCCGTATCACGGCGGCTCGCATCTCCCCGACCTCACGCTCGTGGAAGCCGTCGGCGTGGACGGATTCCTCGTCGGGTTCACGGCGGTGCGCGCCCATCACGCCGACGTCGGCGGCATGAGTCCGGGCAGCATGCCGCAGGGCGCGACGGAGCTGGTGCAGGAGGGAATCATCTTTCCACCGGTGCGGCTCGTGAGTGGCGGAACGCTGAACGAGGACATCCTGTCGGTGCTGCTGGCCAACGTGCGCACGCCTAGCGAGCGGCGAGGCGATCTTGGGGCCCAGCTCGCGGCGTGCGCCGCAGGCGCGGCGGGCTGGCGCGCTCTGCACGCGCGGCTCGGTGCGCCTCGTCTGGCCGCAGCGTGTGACGCGCTGCTGGAGTACGCCGAGCGACGAGTGCGAAGCAGGCTTGCATCGTTGGACGGGCGGCGTGGCCGCGCGACCGACCGCCTCGAAGGCGACGGGGTGACGGACGCGGACATTCTCGTGGTGGTCGCGCTCGAGGTACGGGATGGAACGTTGCACCTCGACTTCACGGGCAGTGCGCCGCAGGTGGCGGGCAACGTGAATTGTCCCGCTGCCGTGACGCGCGCCGCCGCGGTGTTCGCGGTACGCACGCTGCTCGACGACGACGTGCCAACGAACGACGGAATCGCCCGCGCCATTTCGCTCGTGCTACCGGACCGGAGCGCGATCAACGCCGCGTGGCCCGCCGCCGTCGCCGCCGGCAACGTGGAGATGTCACAGCGTGTGGCCGACACGATTCTCGCCACACTGGGCGATGCTGGCGTGGACGTCGCGGCGCAGGGGCAGGGGACGATGAACAACGTCACATTCGGCGGCGACGGATGGACGTTCTACGAGACGCTCGGCGGTGGCCAGGGCGCGACGGCCGCCGGCC
Source organism: Gemmatimonadaceae bacterium (assembly GCA_031362845.1). GTDB lineage: Bacteria > Gemmatimonadota > Gemmatimonadetes > Gemmatimonadales > Gemmatimonadaceae > AG11. The sequence goes on from JANLTI010000224.1 coordinate 52,997, forward strand.
CGGGTCCGTCGGGGGTGCACGTGGGCATGAGCAACACGCTCAACACGCCCGTCGAGGC
>JANLTI010000190.1:0-1674 GCA_031362845.1 Gemmatimonadaceae bacterium
TCTCGATGCGCAGCTCATCACTCGCGACTTTCCCAGCATGCGCGGCCTGGGGCGAGCCGATACGGCTGCAATCCTCCGCTGGCGATCGAGCGACGGAGCGACTGGTGGCCTGCCCGTCGGCGCGCGACTCGATCGAATCCCGGGGGGCGCCGAGGCGATTCGCCTCGCCTCCGTTCGCGGAACGACGCATTACACCGGGAGTACGGTGCTCCCCGAGGGGTCGAACGGACTGCTGCTGATCACGCCCATGACCGGCTCGGTGGAGACGAACGGATATGTCGTCGTCGCGATGGCGACGAACGAGATCATCGAGTCGGTGCTCGATGAGGACATCGCCCACGGGTTCGCGTTCGCCATTCGCGATGGCGCCAGGATTCTCTACACGCGCCGCGGAGGGGAGTTGGACACGCTCGGGCCGTGGCGTGTGGACGTCCCCGTGGACGTGCCTGGTCGACAGTGGAGCATGACCGTCGTCCCGACGAGGGCGTTCGTCGCCCGAACCACCTCGCCTGTCGTGGGTGTGTTCCTCGGCGTCGGCATGATGTGCGCAGTGATCATCGGTTGCCTCGTGCGTATCGCGCAGCGGCATGCCAAGCTCGTGAAGGCCCTCGCCACCGGTACGCATGCGCGGGTCCTGGCCGAAGATGCACGCGATGCGAACGCCGGGACGCTGCTGCGTCAGGCAGACCTGCTGCGGCTGCACAACGCGGAATTGCACGCGACGACGATCACCCTGGAGGAACAGCGCGCGGCCACCGAGCAGGCGCAGGAGCTACGGGTCGCGCTCGTGCATTCCACGCCGGATGCCGTGGCCGCGTTCGACGGGGCAGGCTGCGTGAGTGCGTGGAATCCACGCATGGTGGAACTCACGGGCAAAAGGGAATCAGACGTCGACGGGCTCATGATCGGGGACCTGCTCCCCTTTCTCTCCAAGGGCCACGAGGTGACGCTACTGCTGGAAGCGCTGGCGGGCCGACCGACGCAGCTTCCCGACGTGGAAGCGATCCAGTCGCTCACGGGCGCACCGGTCTGGCTCGACGTCATCGTGACGCCGATGCGCGCCGAGGACGGCCGAATTCTCGGCGGCCTGCTCGTGGCCCGTGACGTCACGGAGCGAAAGCGTCTGTCCGACGGCGTCATGGCAGGAAAGCTGGCGGCCGAGGAGGCGAACCGCGCGAAGAGCGACTTTCTCGCGCGGATGAGTCACGAGCTGCGCACTCCTCTGAATTCGGTCATCGGTTTCACGAACGTGCTGCGGCGCAACAGGAGCGGCAGGCTCGATCGCGACGAGATCACCTATCTCGAGCGCATCAACTCCAACGGGCGACACTTGCTGGGCATGATCAACGAAGTGCTCGATCTCGCGAAGATCGAGTCGGGACGAGAGACGGCGACCCTGGAGGAGGTCTCGGTCGCCGCGCTGGTTCGTGACACCGTCTCGGATTTCGATGTACGCGCGAGCGGCGCCAGCGTGCGACTCGTGGCGGAGGTGCCCGCGGGCTCGTTCCGCGCGCGCACGGACGAGGCGAAGCTGAAACAGGTCCTGATCAATCTCATCGGCAACGCCATCAAGTTCACGCCGGCCGCTGGCGTGGTGACGGTCGTCGTTCGAGCGGAGGACGTCGCCAGCGGCACGATCTACATCGAGGTGAGGGACACCGGCATCGGTATCCC
>JANLTI010000245.1:0-14617 GCA_031362845.1 Gemmatimonadaceae bacterium
CTCGGGATCACCGCGTGTGTGCCACTCCCCCGAGCTTCTCGCAGCTTACCACGGCCTTCATCGCCTCCGTGTGCCCAGGCATCCCCCACATGCCTTCCTTCGCTTGACCACAATAGATGCTCGTCAAGCAGAACTACGCGCTTCATCATCGCAATCTACCTCTACCAATCCAGCGCCTCCGCAGCAGCTTCCGCTACCGCGACGCACCGGCTCGGTAAAGATTCCATGTCCCACGAATCGGTCATCGACCAAAAGACCGAAGTCGACGACCCATCCTCTGTCCTTCACTTGTCAATCAGCGACCGCGAGTCAAAGAATTTCGCGGTGAGCTAAGCATCTTAAACGGGCAGGATGGCTGCTGCAAGTGCTCGCGGCGCGTGCGACCGCCCGCGCGCTACGCGTCGCGCACGGTGTGCGCTGCCACCCGAGTGACTCGTGACCGCTCTATCTTCCGTGATGCACACAGCGATCGTGTCGGCCCGGGGCGCGCAGCGATGGAATGCCGGTCATCCATGGATCTTCCGGAGCGACGTGCTCGAGCGTCCGAGCGGCGACGCGGGCGCCGCCCGCGTCAGCGATCAGCGTGGCAAGCCACTCGGCATCGCACTCTGGAGTCCGCGCTCGGAGATCTCGCTTCGCCTGCTCGACCGTGATGCCGACGCGACGCTCGATGCGAATTGGTGGCGCAGCGGAATCGAGCGGGCGATTACCCGTCGCGCCGGGCTGGAGGCGGAGGCGAACGCCTACCGACTCGTGCACGGTGAGGGCGACGCACTCCCGTCGCTCGTCGTCGACCGCTACGACCGATGGCTTGTCGTCCAGCTGATGAGCGCCGGGCTCGAGCGATATCGACAGGAGATCATCGATGCCTTGCGTGATCTCGAGTCACCCGCGGGCATCCTGGCGCGACACGACGTCCCGCTGCGTGCAAAGGAAGGGCTCGAGACATCGGTCGAGCTGCTGCACGGTGAGGTGCCCGACGAGATCGAGGTCCGCGAGCACGGCATTCGATACCTGGCCGCCCCCTGGCGTGGACAGAAGACCGGGGCGTTTCTCGATCAGCGCGAGAACCGTGCGCTCGTCGGCCGAGTGGCGAAGGGTGCATCGCTCGACTGCTTCAGCTATCACGGCTCGTTCGCCCTGCACCTCGCCGCGCGCGCCAGCACCGTCACGGCACTCGATGCCTCGGCGCAAGCGCTCACACGCGCGGAAGAAAACTTTCGGCGGAACAACTTTACGAACGGTCTGTTCGTCGAAGCGAATGCCTTCGAGTATCTCAAGGCGCGCGAGCGAGAGCGCGCACGCTTCGACACGATCGTCCTCGACCCGCCGGCGTTTGCCAAGACGAAGGCGTCGCTTCCGGCGGCCATGCGAGGCTACAAGGAGATCAACCTGCGGGCGATGCGCCTGCTGTCGCGCGGTGGCGTGCTGTTCACGGCAAGCTGCTCCTTCCACCTCACCAAACCGCTCTTCCTCGAGATGCTGGTGTCCGCCGCCGCCGACAGCGGACGCCGGATCGTGCTGCGTGAATTTCGCGGACAGCCGCTCGACCATCCAGAGGTGCTGACCATCCCCGAGACCGGGTACATCAAGGGCGCGTTGGTGGAAGCGATGGACTAGCACGCGTACGGGGTGCGGCGAAAGGCGTGCGGCGAACTGCTTGCCGCGAAGCACCAATCACGACCACCAACACGAGCCACCACGCAGCCATCAGCAACCGCGAACCAGCGATTGCCCCATTCTCGAATGTGGACCTGTGCTCACGACTTGGATGCGGCCGGCTGGCACTTCGGACAGAAGTAGGTGCTTCGTCCCGCCTGCACGATGCGCTCGATCGCCGTGCGACATCGCCGACATGGCAGCCCGGCGCGGTCGTAGACGTCGAGCGCAACCGTATCATCGTCAGTGTAGCGTGATCCGGTCGCACGTTTTATCACGGCGGCGATCGCCGAACGCAGGGCGCGCACTTCCTTCTCGCCCAGCGAATCGGCGCGACGCGTCGGACCGATCCGGGCGCGCCAGAGTGACTCGGCTGCGTAGATGTTGCCGAGTCCCGCGACGAGCTTCTGGTCGAGGAGGGCCGGCTTGATGGGACCACGGCGCCGGGCGAGCGCCGAACCCAGCGCGGCGGCGGTCCACCCCCGATCGGCTGCATCCGGACCGAGCCCGAGGTCGAGCTCCACGCCCGCCGCATGCACGTCCAGCGTTCCGAGCGCGCGGGAGTCGACGAGCACGAGTCGCGTGCCGTCGGCGAAGGCGATCGTGGCGCGAGCGAAGCGCGGCAACGGCGCGTCCGTCTTTCCGTACGCCCAGTCGCCGTTCATGCGAAAGTGAATGTGCAGCACGCGCCCGTCGTCGAGGTGCAGCAACTGGTGCTTGCCACGGCGCTCCACCCGCGCGACCTGCGCGCCGTGCAGCGCACGCAGGGTAGCCGGCCGCACGCGCCGGCGCAGCGCGGGATGCAGCACGCGCACCTGCTCGATCGTGCGACCCTTCGCCCGGCGACGCAGCACCGTCATCGCCGCTTCAACTTCAGGAAGTTCTGGCATTCATGACCGGGAGGGACGTTGACAGCACTCGTACGGCGTAGGCAAGATGCGCCGATGCTCGCGCGTGCTCAATCCGCCATCGGCGTACCCCACTCGCCGGCGGCGCGCGCCGCCCGCGTTCGGCGCGCCCTGCTGCTCGTCCTGTTCCTGAACGCACTGTCGGCCGTACTCAAGGTTGCGGTGGGCGCGCGCACGGGCGCGCTGACGGTCCTCGGCGCCGCGCTCGAGTCCGGGCTGGACATGCTGAGCAACGGCGTGGCAATTCTCGCGGTGTCCGTGGCCGCTCGCGCGCCGGACGACGACCATCCGTATGGTCACGAGAAATTCGAGACGCTCGGAGCACTCGGCATCGTCGCGTTTCTCGCCATCACGTGCTTCGAGCTGACCCGACAGAGCGTGAGTGCCATGACCGAGGCCGTCGTCCCGCCGGCAGTAACGTTCGTCGACGGGGTGATGCTGGTGGTCTCGCTCGCCGTGAGCGCCTACGTCGTGCGGTACGAGCGGCAGCGCGGACGCGAGCTCGGCAGTGCGCTCCTGCTCGCCGACGCGGCTCATACGGCGAGTGACATCCTGGTCACGGCGCTCGCCATCGCCTCACTGGTGCTGTCGCATCTGGGCTATGTGCGGGCGGATGCCGTGCTGGGCCTGATCGTCGTCGTCATCATTGCCTGGAGCGGTTTCCAGATCCTTCGCGGATCGATTCCCATCCTGGTGGATGCCCGCGCCGTGGACGCAGAGCGGTTGGCATCGATCGTCCGGATCATTCCGGGGGTGATCGGCGTGCGATCTGCCCGGTCGCGCCGCACATCCTCCGGGCATTTGTTCGCCGAGGTGACGATACTCGTGGATGGCGCGACGAGCGTGTCCGATGCACACGATTTTACCGACGAGGTGGAGCGGGCGATCTCGCGAGAGCTGGGCACGGCGGAGGCAATCGTGCACGTGGAGCCGGCGTGATCCGTAAGTGCGGGAATCTCCGCTACTTGCGCCGCTGTCCTGGACCGATACTTTAACCTGTCCTCCTCCCGGAAACGCATGGCGTCTCGGCCGTCCCGATCTCTCAAGTACGAGTACGAGCTGTATCTCGAGCGAGAGATCGAGAATTACAAGGAGTCGGTGCCACGCAGCGTGCTCCTCTCGATCGGAGACGAAGCGGTACGAGCCCTCGCGGCGCAGCAGCAGTTCGCGCTCACCGAGCTGCTCCTCGTGGACGAAGTGGACAAGATCATCTTCAAGCGGCTTCGACTGCCGGCGTACGTCACGTGGCGCAAGCGTCGCGTCAAGCTGATGGAAGAGCTTCGGCGCCCGGAGCACTGGGGACTGAGCCCGGATGATCTCGTGGTGCGCGCGGTCCAGACGGTGACCGCGGATTCGCGTGTGCTGCTCGCTGGCGCGGCCGTCGAGACGCCCGCGCTCTTTCTGGCCGCACGCGGGTGTGACGTCACGGCGCTCGCCGCGCCGGAGACCGTGCAGCGAGTGCTCGACGCCGCCGAGGAGGCGGGACTCGGCGAGCGGGTTCATGCGACCGCACTTGCCCTGGAATCGTGGACGCCGGGGGCGCCGCTCACCGCCGTGATCTATACGCCCGCCGCATTCGCGGGTCTCACGACCGCCGAACGGGCTCGCGTGATTCAGGTGCTGCAGAGCGCGACGGCAGATGGCGGGGTGCACCTGGTGCAGACGATCGCGGCCGGAAAGCGAACACCGGTGTCGCTGGATGAGCTCCGACGACGCTATCGCGGGTGGGAAGTGACGGTGGAAGAGGGAATACCGAATACCTTCCTCGCCAGAAAGGGTGTCGCGTAGGCATGTGACGTTACGACACACTTCACTCGCTTTCGTTTCGCGTCACAGTGACACGAACGAGCCGTTCCAGGTCAACTGACAATTCGTATCTCGTTGAAAGGCAAGCGGTTGGAGCTCCGGACCCGAATGGCGTAGTAGGTGCTTTAGTTGGGAGTGCCCCCGCCCGTTCCGGGGGCACCCTCCTTCGCTGGCGCCATCATGACCAAGCTTCCCCTCCCCACCCCGTTCGACGAGCCGGTTGGAATCGTCATTTCGCGAGGCCGCGAGCCCGAGACGACGCCACGCTTCTCCGCCTACGTCTGGGCACCCTTTCCTGGCGATGTGATCGAGGAGGAGGAAGAGCAGGCCGCCTGATTTCCGGCCCGCTCGACGATCCACCTGAACGCCGCGGCGACCGCCGCGGCGTTCTTCGTTGCGGACGTGGGTACGCCCCTTGCCCCCCGGTCCGTCGTGGAACGCACTGCCTCGTGGGAAAGCGAACGTGTTCAGCTACTCGGACGCAGGATTTCCGAGCTTGGTCTCGCGATCGCCGGATCGCGGGTCGAGCGCCTGATCGCTCGGCTGTACGACGAGCTCGCGGAGCGGGGCGTCGCGTTTCGTCCGCCCGTGTATCTGAGTGACCAATGGGGCTGCCCCGACGGTACGCCACTCATCGGCGTGCCCTTCTACCTCGCCGACGAACGACTTGAACGCATCGAAGCCGAGCATGCCGGCACGATCGAAGGCGACGAGGAAGCGATGCGGTATTTGCGACATGAAGCGGGTCATGCGCTCAACTACGCGTTCCGACTTCATGAACGACCGGAATTCGGCACGCTGTTCGGTGACTACCAGCGTCGCTACGACGAGCATTATTTCGCCGACCCGATGTCTCGCGAACATGTGCGCCACATTCTCGGGTGGTATGCGCAAAAGCATCCGGATGAGGATTTCGCCGAGACGTTCGCCGTGTGGTTGACTCCCGGACTGGACTGGCGCGCGGAGTACTCGGGATGGGGTGCGCTCGCGAAGCTCGAGTGGCTGGACGGCGTCATGGCGGAAATTTCAGGCATGACGCCGCCGCTGCTGGAGCCGACCGACGATGACCTGCCGGTTGGTGCGATGACGTGGACGGTCGCCGATCATTACGCGGACGACGAGCCGTTGCCGATCGGCGATGCGCGCCAGTTCGACGGTGATCTGCGTCGGGTGTTCGCGATGGCGGCCGATGCACCGGCGGGTGAGCCAGCCGAGCGTTACCTTGCGCGACACGAAGGCGAGCTGGTGGCGCGCGTCGCGTACTGGGCGGGTGTCGGGCCGGGCGTCGTGCGCTCGCTCCTGCGCGCACTCTCCGAGCGAGCCACCATCCTGGGTCTGCGAGTGGCGGGACTCGAGGCGGCGACGCTGATCGAGCTCACCGCGTTCGGGACGGCCGTCATGATGCACTGGCGCTACACTCACGCTTTTCGCGCCGCGCGCGCCGAGGTGAACTCGTGAAGGTCGTCCTGTTGCACGGCGCCGATGCGGCAGAGCCCCCCGAAGATCCCGTGCTCGGCCAGATCGAGGGCACGTTGCGTGAACTCGGACACGAGTCGACGCGCGTGCCCGTCGCCGGAGACGTGCAGGCGGTGTTTCAGGCGCTCGTGGCTGCCGCTCCCGCCATCGTCTTCAACCTCGCCGAGTCGTTCGACGGCAAGAGCGCGCTGGAGTCCAATGTCGCCGCGCTGCTGAACCTGATCGGTCTCCGCTACACCGGCTCCAGTCCTGCCGGTCTGCTGATGGCCGGAGACAAGAGCCTGACCAAGCAGGTGCTCAGCTTCCAGAAGATTCTGACTCCGCAATTCGCCTCGGTCTTTCGTGGCGCGCTCGATCACGTGGGGGACCTCACCTTTCCGCTCATCGTGAAGCCGCCACAGGAAGACGCATCGCTCGGGATCACTTCCAAGAGCGTTGTGCGCGACATCAAGGAGCTGTTCGGCACCATGGATTCGCTGCAGCGCGAATTCCAGTCGCCAATTCTCGTTGAGGAGTTCGTGGAGGGGCGCGAGTACTATGTGGGCGTCCTTGGCAACGTGAACCCGCAGGCGCTTCCGGTCATCGAGCTGGATTTCAGCGCGTTTCCCGCCGACCGTCCGAAGGTGGCGAGCTACGAGGCCAAATGGGGCGATGGCGGAACGGGCGGCGAGGGGGAGACGGGCGCCGAGTTCGCCGGCACGAAGTCGATCTTCCCGACGGATCTCGATCCGGCGCTGGGCAAGCGGATGCAGGAGGTGGCGGTGAGCGCCTTCAACGCGTTGCGTCTCCGCGATTACGGACGCGTGGACCTGCGCGTGACTCCGGACGAGCGGATCTACGTGATCGAGGTCAATCCGAACTGCTACCTGGAGCAGACGGGCGAGTTCGCGCGGGCAGCGGCGGAGAGTGGGCTCGCGCATGGACAGCTGGTGGCTCGCATTCTGGAACTCGCCCAGGCGCGCTACTCGCGCTAGCGGGATGCCGGAACGAAAGAAGCCGGCGCCAAGGCGCCGGCTTCTCCGTATGCAACCGCGAACTGATTACTTCGACGACTTCTTGCGCGAGGACTTCTTCGCGCCCTTCTTCGCCGTCTTGCGGCGGGCGGTCTTCTTCGCGCCGGACTTCTTCGCCGACGACTTCTTGCGCGCCGATCCCTTCTTGGCGCTCTTGCGCCCGCTCTTCTTGGCAGCCATTGAAAACTCTCCTTTAACGGAGTGGAGCGCCCGATCGAACCCCCGGTGGTTCGTACGAGCCAGCGGTGTGCACCGAAGTGCCGTTCCGCCGCACCACGACCTCGACACGAGATCGTGAAGACACATCGACGCGCATCAGATCGCGTCGCTCAAACTGGTGAAATTGAAATCCCGCACTTTCATCGGTGGAACCATGACCGCCTGGCCCGGCCCGCCGTCCTCGCTCGCGCTGACCCGCACTGGCGTGCCGAGCGCTTCGACATTGTTCAACATGAAGACGGGCGAGTCGTTAAACCGCAAATTCTTTACCGCGCGGGTGATTTTGCCACGTTCGATCAGGAAGGTGCCGTCCCGCGTCAAACCCGTATAGAGAATCGTCCGTTGGTCCACCGGACGCAGATACCAGAATCGAGTGACGAGCAGACCTCGTGGCGTGGAGGAAATCATCTCGTCGATGCTGCTGGAACCGCCGCTCATCCTGAGCGAGCCACCGCTCGCCGTAGGAGAGACGCCCTGCTTCTGCGCCCAGTAACGGTCGTAGTTGAGATTCCTCACGACACCATTCTCGATCCACACGCTGCGGCGCGTCGGCAGACCTTCGCCGGTGAATGGCGTTCCCGCGACTTCGGCATCGAACGGATCCGAGAGTAGCGTGATGCGCTCGTCGACGACCTTCATGCCGAGCTTGTTGCCGCCGCCAGGCTTCGCGAAGAACGACCGCCCTTCGTCGGCGGCGCGGGCGGCGAGCGCATTGGCGATGAACTGCACGAGATTTCCGACGGCGGTCGGCTCGAAGACCACCGTGTAGCGACCCGGTTCGACCGCCGCCGGATTGCGCGATGCCCGAGCCTTTTCCGCGGCGCGTGCGCCGAGCGAGGCGGCATCGATGCGTGACCAGTCATGATGTGCGCTGCCCGCCCAGCCGGAGCCGGTGCCATCGGTGGTGCGCACGGTGGTCGTGAGCGCGGCCGCCGTCGCGCGGGCGTATGCGACGAGCCCCTTCGTGTTGGCGACTGCATTCGCACCAACACGCGTGTCGAGATATCCAGTGGAGAGCAGTCCGCCCTGCCGGGCCGGAGCCGCGATGGCACGAACCGCATCGGCCCGACCCTGCGGATCGAGCGCCGCGGTGGTTTCGCTCCAGTTGCGACCCTCCTCGTAGCGCTGCGGATCCAGCTCGGGCAGGAATTCCGGATCCTCCGGCGCGAGTCGAGCGAGTCGCTCCGCCGTCTGCACGGCCTGCCGGAGCGAGGCATCGTCCAGCTGATTCGTCGTGCTCGTCGCACTGCGGCGACCAGCGTACGCGGTGACGGTGACGGTGGTGTCGTAGTTGTCGCCGCCGGTGGACGCCTGATTCACGGCGAATCTGGTATTCCCGCGGCTGCCACTGCCGATGTTCACCCTTGCGGCGTCGGCCGCACTGACGAACCCGAGCGTTCGCTTCGCGAGCGCCTCGCACTCGTCGCGCGAGAGGTAGCGCCCGGACGCGGCGAGCGATCGGAGTTCGCTCACGCCTTCCGTCCCGTGTTGATGACGTTGACGTTCCGGAACCGGCTCGGCACGCAGCCATGGCTCACCGCATTCGACTGCGACGGCTGGCCCTTGCCGTCACCGAATGCACCGCCGAGGAGATAGCTCCGAGCACCGCCGATCATGTCGAGGCCCCCCCAGAACTCCGGGGTGCGCATCTGATACGCGACATCCTTCAGCATGCCGACGATCTTGCCGCCCTTGATCTCGTAATAGAGCTGACCCCCGAACTGCGCGTTGTAGCGCTGCTGGTCGATGGAAAAGCTGCCGTCGCCCATGATCGCGATGCCACGATCGGTCGCCGCGATCAGATCGTCCCATCCCTGCTCCTTGCTCCCCGGCAATTGCGAGACGTTCGGCATCCGCTGAAACTGGACGTCGGCCCAGCTCTGCGCGTACGAGCAGCCGTGCGACCGCACGGGACGACCGCGCTTTCCGTAGTAGTCCGCGAGGAAAGGAGCCTGTTCGCGGGTCGTCTGGTAATCGACGAAGATTCCGTCCTTCACGATGTCGAAGCTTTCCGGCTTCACGCCTTCGTCGTCCCAGCCGACGGCCGAGAGCGAACCGGGCTGCGAGCGATCACCGCGGATGTTCATCAGCGCGGAACCGAACTTCAGCTTGCCGAGCATGTCGGCCGGCGGCGCGACGAACGACGTGCCGGCGTAGTTCGCTTCGTACCCCAGCGCGCGATCGAGCTCCGTGGGATGGGCGACCGATTCGTGAATCGTGAGCCAGAGGTGACTCGGATGCAGCACGAGATCGTACCGTCCGACCTCCACCGGCTTGGCACCGATCTTCTCGACGGCTTCCGCGGCCCATCGCGGCGCGGTTTCCACCAACCGCGCGTCGCGCACATGTTCGTACCCGCGTCCCATCGGCGCGATCTCGTTCGACTGCCGCGTCTGGAAATCACTCATGTCGCTCGACACCGCGGTGACGGTCACCGACGGCTGGGTGCGATAGATGGTCTGCGTGATGAACGACCCGTCCGTGGAGGCGAAGGTCTTCTCCTCGCGGAGGAAGAACATGCTCGAGTTCACGAATCGGGCGCCGCCCTTGAGCGCGGCAGCGTTCGCCGCGAGCAGCACCCCTACCTTGTCCTCGATCGGCACGGTGAACGGGTCGATCTCGATCGGCGTGCTCCAGCGCCCGTCGGGGGTGGGCGTGACCGGCGCGAGCACCACGGGACGGGTGACGGTCACGCTGTTCGCACGGGCCTGCAGTGCCGCCTGGCGCGCGACGCGCGCGACTTCATCACGGCTCATCTCGCGGCTCGCCGCGAAGCCCCATGCGCCGGCGACGAGCGTGCGCACGCCGAAGCCCTGCGTCTCGTTGTCGATCAGGCCCTGGACGCGCTGCTCGCGGGTGAACAACGACTGCGTGCGATTGCGATTGAAGCGGACGTCGGCGTACGTGGCGCCCGCGGCGCGAGCGGCGTCGAGGGCGACACTCGCGAGTTCCCGGAGATCGGCGTCGCTGAACGAGAGGAGCGGAGGCGCGCCGATGACTGCGGCGCGGGCGGCGGCGGGAACGGCGGCGAGTCCGGCGATGGCAGCGGCCGCAGCGGCGCTGGTCCTGACGAACTCACGGCGGCTTGAACCCACGCAACTCCCTTTTCACTCGTGAACCTGCAATGCGCGCCCGGACGAGATCGCATGAGCAAACGAGGAACGAACAACTGGCGCGAATATAGGAACGCGTGAAATCACACGCAATAGTGAATCGCGCGCGTTTCATTATGCCGCGCGAGGACGTGAGCTGCCGCACACTTCCATCCGCTCGACGCGCCGGTTTGGTTTCGTGGACGACGCGGTGCGAGATCACGTCGAGTGTCACACGGTGCACAGAGCGAGGCGGCGGTGAGAGCGCTGGTGAAAGCGACAGCAGGGCCCGGATTCATCCTCAAGGACGTCGCGCAGCCGCAGATCCGCGACGACGAAGTGCTGATCCGCGTGCGGCGCGCCGGTGTGTGCGGTACCGACGTGCATCTCTACGAGTGGGACGCGTGGGCACAGGGACGCTGCCGTCCGCCGTTCACCGTCGGTCACGAGTTTGCCGGCGACGTCGCCGCGGTCGGGCGGTTCGTCACCGACGTGAAGGAAGGCGACCGCGTCACCGCCGAGGGGCACCTGGTCTGTGGACACTGCCACCTCTGCCGAACGGGCAATGCGCACGTGTGCCCGAACACGAAGATCATCGGTGTCGACCGCGATGGCTGCTTCGCCGACTACATCGCGATGCCCGCGACCAATGTGTGGCAACTCGACGAGGCGATCCCGTTCGAGATCGGCGGCATCCACGACCCGATGGGCAATGCCTTCCACACCGCCCTCGTCGGCACGGAGATCCCCGGCAAGACAGTGTTGGTCACAGGGTGCGGCCCGATCGGCATATTCGCCGTGGGCATCTGCCGGGCCGCTGGCGCCTCGCGCATCATCGCCAGCGACGTGAACGAGACGCGCCTCGCCCTCGCACGCACGATGGGCGCCCACGACGCCGTGCAACCACAGGGCGCTGACGCGGCGGTGCGCGCAGCGACCAACGGGCTGGGTGTCGACGTCGTGCTCGAGATGTCGGGCGTGCCGAGTGCCATCCATCAGGCCCTGGCGCTGGTACGCGTGGGCGGTCGCGTGCAGATGCTCGGCATTCCCGCGAAGCCGATGGAGCTGAACCTCGCCACCGAAATCATCTTCAAGGGGATCACGGTGTACGGCGTGGTGGGGCGTCGCATGTACGACACCTGGATCCAGATGACGCAATTCCTCCGATCCGGGCAGTTCGATCCCACGCCGGTGATCACGCACCGCTTTCCCCTCGAACAGTTCGACGACGCGATCGCCGCGATCAAGGGCGGCGAGGCGGGCAAGGTGGTGTTCGAGATCGGCTAGGCTTCACGGCGCACCGCCTCACCCCATCGACACGTCATGACGCTCAACTCGAACTTCACCGCCGGTCTGGAAGCGAGGCTGCAGCAGCTTCGCGACGACAGCGTGTACAAGCGACTCAACCATCTCGCCTCGCCACAGGGGCCGCGCGTCGTCATGGAGGGACGCGGCGAGGTCCTGATCCTGTCATCGAACAACTACCTCGGGCTCGCCAACGAGCCTGCGGTGGTGCGGGCGGGAATCGATGGCCTCGAACGGTTCGGCGCCGGCACGGGTAGCGTGCGCTTCATCTGCGGCACGTTCACGGTGCATCGCGAGCTCGAGGCGGCGTTGGCGCGATTCGTCGGCACCCCGGCGTCGATGTCGTATGTCTCGGCGTGGAACGCCAACGAAGGTTTGACGGCGACGGTGGTGGAGGAAGGCGACTTCGTGGTGTCGGACGCGCTGAACCACGCGTCCATCATCGACTCGATCCGCCTGGCGAAGGCGATCACGAAGTGCCAGACGGCGGTCTACAAGCACGCCGACCTCGACGACCTGCGCACGAAGCTCGACGCGGCGCGCGGTGCGAAGCGCCGGCTCGTCTGGAGCGACGGCGTGTTCTCGATGGAGGGGTCGATCGCACCGCTGCCCGACCTGCTCCAGATCTGTCGCGATCACGACGCGGTCCTGATCATCGACGACTCCCATGCGACAGGCGTGCTGGGCAAGACGGGGCGCGGGGTGGCCGAGCACTTCGGCATGCTGGGCGAAGTGGACATCATCACATCCACGCTCGGCAAGGCGCTGGGTGGCGCGGCGGGCGGGTTCGTGGCCGGATCGGCGGCGCTCTGCGACTACCTCACGCAGCGCTCACGCCCGCAGCTCTTCTCCAACGCGTTGCCGCCGACCGTGGCGGCGAGCGCGCTCGCGTCCGTCGAGTTCATCGAAGCGAATCCCGCGCGCGTGCAGACGCTTCGCGACAACGCGCGGTACTTCCGCGAGCGGATCATCGAGGCGGGCTTCACTCCACTCGCCGGCGAGACGCCGATCATCCCGATCATCGTCGGTGAGACGTCAGCGGCCATTCGCATGAGCGATCTGCTGCTCGAGCAGGGGGTGTTCGTGACCGGCTTCGGCTTTCCCGTCGTGCCGCAGGGACAGGCACGCATCCGCTGCCAGGTCTCGGCGGCGCACACCACGGCCGATCTCGACGAGGCGGTCGCCGCCTTCATTCGTGTCGGCAGAACACTGAAGCTGATCTGAGCCCGGCCCCGCCATGGGCGCTCGCGGGGCGGGTAGTGAACGCCGGTCCGTGACGCCAAGCACAGCCTCTTCGTCCCCAGCATGAGCCCGGACTCCGCGGGCGGTTTCGGGCGTGATCTCATTTATCGAGGCTTGCTGATATGCGACTCCTCCGTGTCCTCGTGGCGACGAGCTTCGCCGCTCTCCTCGCGCAGCCGAGTGCGGCGCAGGATGGACGGCCGTTCCATGATGCGTGGTTCTGGGGTGTGAAGGGCGGATTGTCGGTCTACTCCACGAACTACGGGAGCGGCACAGCACCCAGTCCGGCACCGGCGGGAGCGGACTACGGCACCGATAATTCTGTCGCCCCCATGATCGGGCTGGACTGGATGATCACGCGCACACGCGGTGGACTCTACGTGAGCGCTGACCAAGCGTTCTTCCAGGAGGAAGGCTCCTTCAAGGAGACAAGTTCGACCGGCCTGGTCGATCGTGTGGTCTCCCTGAAGGATCTGCAACGCGTGCAGATCGCGATGGTCGGCTTTCCGTTGCAGACTCCGACGCTGCATCCGTACCTCGGCATCGGTGCCGGCATGTATCGTGTGGGGAGCGTGAACTACCTGACCTCGTTCGCCGGGAGTGCGCAGGCCAATGTCGCTGCCGACAGTGTCACGGCGAAGAAGGTGGCGTTCGCTCCGTTCGTGATCGCGGGCGCACAGCAGCGCCTGCCGAAGTTCTCCGTCTTCGCGCAGGGGACGGCGACGTGGCTGCAGCGGAGCTTCTTCCTTCACTTCGATCCGCCGAAGCGCAAGCTCGCGATGACCCTCGAGGCAGGTGTCCGTTACAACATCGGCAGCTCGATCGACCGCCAGCGCTGAGTCGTTCCGGTTCGCGTTCACGAAGGGCCGCGCGACATCGTTGCGCGGCCCTTCGTGCATCAGGTCGGCGCGCGGTCGAGCCTGCATCGCGCCGGCACGTCAGCCTGCATCACGCTGCACAGGCTCGCGCCGGAAGAAATGCTTCGGCGTGGGCGACACGAACGGATCATCGCGGACGAGAAACCGGAGCGGCCACTCCGCCGCCCGCGTGATCCCGATGCGGGGTGTCACGATCACTTCTCCGTCGGCGACCGGCACTCCCGCTCGAATGATGATCGGGCCATCACGCAGCGACTCGCCACTCATCGCGCCGACGATGCCCATGGCGAGACAGAGCTTGCCCGGACCGTTCGTGAGATCCCGGTCCCGCCTGACCTTCGGTCGGCGGCGACGCATGAGATCGAGGCCGTCCAGCGGATGCACGGCCCGCACGAGCACCGCCGCGCCATGGCCGCGCTCGCGCGTGACGGCGTTGAAGCACCAGTACATGCCATAAATGAAGTAGACGTACGCGAAGCCCGGCGGCCCGAAGAGGTGCTGGGTGCGCCGCGTCAGGCCAGCGACCGCGTGACACGCGGGATCGTCGGGCCCGAGATACGCTTCGGTCTCCACGATGCGCGCCCGAGTGATTCCGTCGGGCGTCGAACACTCCAGTACCGCACCGAGCAGTTCACGGGCGACGATGTCAGTCGCGCGATCGTAGAATCGGGCGGTGAGTGGAGCTCCAGGGCGAGAACGCCGCGCAGTTCGCGCGGCGTCTCGCTGGCTCACGCGTCAGCGCGTGCCACGGTCTTCCTGGCTCGCGGCTTCGGCAGCGCCGACGACTTCTTCGCCGCGGTCGTCTTCTTCACCACCGGCTTTGCCGCCGGGGCGCCCGCGCTCTTCTTCGCAGCGGGCTTGCGTCCACGCGGTTTCGTCGCGGGAGACGCAGGCGAAGGCGCAACCGCAGCGACACGTTCGACCGGCACCGACGCGATGAGCGTTGGCGCCGACGCTGCGGGGACGACGGCAGCGTGCGACACGGACGGGGTTGCTCCCGTGGGGCCCACGACTCCGAT
>JANLTI010000247.1:0-7142 GCA_031362845.1 Gemmatimonadaceae bacterium
ACGCTGATGTGGCGGCGGCCTTTCCCGACGCGGCGGCTGTCAACGATGCGCTGCGCGCTTTGGCCAAGATCGCGCAACGCACGCCGAAGCGAGCCACCTCCAAACGCCGCACCGCCTAACGTTGCGCTGCACCAGACGGGCAATCGAAGGATTGCTCGCTTCGCTCGCATTTATTGACTCGCCCGCAGGTGAGCTTTGGCGTTAGACCTCAGAAACGAGCTTGTCGCTGCGACTGGGCGATAGCTAAAGTCCGGCATGACCCATTCGACGAACGTGACCCACTGGTACATCGGTCACAGTGACGTTACGCTGATCGACTTCCGCATCCCTGCCTCGAAGCACTTCAGCAAGGCAAGCAAACCAAATGACCAAAATTATCGCCTGTGACTTCCTCACTTTGGACGGCGTGATGGAAGCGTCTGAAGAGTGGCAGCCCTCGTTCGTGAGCCCAGACCTGGCTGACACTATGACAGAGCACATTCAGGCCGCAGACGGTACGTTGCTGGGTCGAGTGACGTACCAAATGTTCGCCAGCTACTGGCCGTTGCAAACTCACAATGAGTTCGGGATTGCCGACAAGCTGAACCGCGAACCCAAGTTCGTCGTGTCGTCAACCTTACATGAAGCCACCTGGGAGAATACGACAGTCATTTCGGGGAATGTCGTCGAGGAAATCACCAGGCTGAAGGAGCAACCAGGCGGGTACCTGCGACTCGTCGGCAGCGCGAAGCTCACCCAATCGCTCATGCAGGCGGGGCTCATTGACGAATGCTGGCTCCTGATTCACCCAGTGGTCAGGGGAAGGGGAAAGCGTCTGCTTGATAAGGGCTTCGAGCAAGCCACCTTGCAGCAAGTCGAGGTTAAGTCCTTCACTTCAGGCGTTGTGCTGCTGCGGTACCAATCATCGAAAACGGCGTCAGGAGGCAGTTGAGCATTTTCGCTCGAATGCTTGCGAGCATGAGCTGAAAACTTGCTCGACCGCCACTCACGCAAGCGCCCCGATCCCCGAAATCGCTTTCTCCACCACCAGCGCCGTCATCTCATTCGCGCGTCCGGAATACGAAAGTCAATGGAGGTCGGTCGACCTGATGGCCATGTCCTCCGTCTCGGCGCCGATCTGCGACCGGGAGAGCCGATAGGCGACTGGCTTGACGGCACCGGACGGCGCTGGATCCCGCTTACAGGCGGAGTTTGGCGCGCTGGCGAACGCCATGTTTGCTGCAGCTGCAGGGGTTGGCCGGTCTATACCGCCTGCGGTCTAACGTCCGCTGAAGCCGACGAGCGAGCGAAGGAAGCTCGCTTCGCTCGCCTGTTGTTTGACTCGCTCGCAGCTTAGCTGGGGCGTTATAGCGCCACCACGTTTCGCGACATGACAGACTGGTCGACCGTCCCGACTTTCGGTGTGCCTACCGGTCGATATCCGATCCAGGATCGTCCAAGTGCGTACGCGATTATCCCAAACGCGGTCGCGCAGGTCGCCATTGTACGCACCGCAGCGGGTTACTATCTCCCCGGCGGTGGCATCGAAGCCGAGGAGTCCGCGGCCGCGGCGGCGCGGCGCGAGGTCGCGGAGGAGTGCGGGCTCACGGTCGTTCCGACTTCTTGGCGCGCGTTTGCCACGGAGGTCGTCACCTCCGAGGCAGAGTCCACCGAGTTCGTCAAGCGCAGCACGTTCTGCCAAGCCGCGCTCGCCCCGCCCCACTCGCCCGGCGGCGGCGAGTTCCTCCTCGAATGGCACTCCGTTGAGGCGGCCAGTCAAGTACTCAGCCCAGCGAGTCACCGCTGGGCCGTCCGGGAGTGGGCGCGACAGCTACCGGTCGCGATCAACGCGCCGGCGGTATAACGTGCGCTGAACCAGACGGGCGATCGACGGATGCTCGCTTCGCTCGCAATTATGCGACTCGCTTGCCGCTTAGCTTCGGCGTTAGAGCACAGCCAAGCCACAACAGGCATTCACGAGAGGGCGCACGATGATACGGCAGCTCGCGGGCCTCGGCGGATATATCGTGCTCTTCGCGCTGCTGCTGTTCGTTCCGGCCGGCACGCTTCAGTGGCCCGCCGCATGGGTCCTGCTGGCGACGCTCGCCGCGGTTCGGGGCCTCAGTATCGCTTTGCTGTGGCGTGCACAGCGAGCGTTGCTGGAGGCGCGATCCTCCGTGCCGATGCCGCAGAGTGGTCAGCCGTTCGTGGATCGGCTCCTGCTGCCGGCGATCATGGCCGCCTTCGCGGGACAAGTCGCGTTTACCGCGCGTGACGTGTGGTACTGGCACCTGACGGCTGGCCCTGCCCCGTGGCTACGCGGTGTCGGGCTGCTCGCGTTTGTATGCGGCTGGGGCGCCGTATACCTCGCGCTGCGGGCGAACGCGTTTGCGCTTACGGTCGTCCGGCTGCAACAGGACCGCGCGCAGGCGGTAGTGGCGCACGGCCCGTACGCTGTCGTTCGGCACCCGATGTACCTGGGGCTCCTCGGCGTCATGGCAGGACTGGCGCTCTGGTTGGGGTCTCTCGCTGGTATTGCCGCAGCGGGGGTCCCCAGCGTCCTCCTCGTCATACGCATCATCTTCGAGGAGCGGCTGCTGCGCGCGCACCTCCGAGGGTATGCGGCGTACGGCGAGCGCGTGCCGTGGCGGCTGCTGCCAGGCATCTGGTAGAAACCACGATGGCGCATTGGCGTGTGTCTTCGCTCGGCTCATCGGGGCCGCCGCCGCTGCAGCCTGTGCCCTCACGAGTCGCTGCAGCTGACAGGTGCCGTCCGCAATCGTTCGTCGTATCGGAAGCCCGGCAGCTGAGCTAAGCGTTAGGCTTCACCCACGCATCTACAAATGCTGAGATACTTGGTTCCGATCGCCGTACTCTCCCTCGCGATACCGGTGTCGCCGGTTCCGTGCGAACTCGGAGCCTGTCGGTGCATCCCTGCGTCGGCCCTTGGGCAAAGCGCCGCCGAGTTCGTTCGAGCCCGGAGAGATCGTGCCGAGCGCGTAGTGTTGGGCACCGTGATCCGCCTGGACACATTGGCTCGTGTTGCGTGGGGTAGCGGACCGGACTCCGTCGCGTTGCGGCCAATTGTCGCCCATGTGCGCGTGCGCCGCGTCTGGCGCGGATCACTCGCCGACACCATGACAGTGATGGTGACCACCCTCGAGTCGCGATCCTCCTGCGACTTGGCGATGCGCCCAGGCGAGGCCTACCTCATCTTTGCGGCGCGCACGGAAGGCGGTCCATTGGCCACGCGTCAGTGTTCGGGGACCGTCGAGGAGCGCACTGCGGCGGACGCGATCGCAGTGCTAGGTGCCGGGCAGGCCTCGCGCCCCCGTGAACCCTGACGTTACGCTGCACCAGACGAGCGAGCGACGGATTGCTCGCTTCGCTCGCTCTTCGGACTCGCCCGCCGTTGAGCATAGGCGCTATGTATCAACGGGTTTCTGCTGAAGGGAGAGTCCTTTCGATTCGACATCGTCGTCGGAGGAGCACACCGGTGGCAGAAGAAGAGCGTATCGAGTTTCGTGGCATGCGTATGCTGGCCAGTTGGCCGGACAAGATCCGCGCAGCGCAACTTGAGACACGGTGTCGTCCGAACGGCATCGACATGGAACGTGTTCGCTACGGATCGGAGCCCGAGGATTGGGGAGCGGACCGTATGCCATGCCACGATTGCGGCGCGATCAAGGGGGAGTTCCATGTGCCCGGATGCGACGTGGAGCGATGTCCGGAGTGCGGCGGCCAGTTGGGCGGTTGCGAGTGCGACTGGCCCGATGTCGAGGACTAGACCCAGTGAGTGACCTGGATGAGAATGAGATAGTGGAGGCGATGTGCGCTTTTCCCGCTCAGAGCGGGTTTGAGTTATCCCAGAGGCTTCACACCACCCAACAGGGCGTCGATAATGAAGCGACCCACGCTGCTTCGGGTCGTCGCCTATACATGGAAGCGAAGGGAGCTACGAGCTCCCGGATGGGTAGCCCACGCTTCGGCAAGGTGTCTACGCCCACGCAGGTCTACGATCGGGTTGCGGAGGCTATCTACGCGGAGCTCTGTCTCCGTGCCGCGCATCCCAAAGCGCTCTCTGAGCAGGTGGTTCTCGCCGTTCCCGATTCGCCACTGTTCCGAAAGCGTCTAGAGATCGTGCGAGAGCAATAGGCTGCTGCCAGTCTCGATGTGTATCTTGTCGCGCCAAGTCTTACAGTCCTGAAACTGTAGAGACCGTCGCCACTACTGGCTGCTACATAACCAGACAGGGCGCTCTGGAAGCGCGCTCCGCGCATATTGAGCTGACCGCCCGCTGCTGGGCTCAGCGTTAGACAACTCCGCCGAGGATGACTGACACGACAGTGAGCGTCCAGCAGCCTCCTTTGGTCACGCCCCGACTGCGCCTGCGGCCCTTCGCGTTGATGGACGCCCTGGTTGTGCAGTGCCTCGCCGGCGCGAAGGCGGTCGCGGCGACGACGCTCACCATCCCCCACCCGTATCCGGATGGCGCGGCAGCGGAGTGGATCGGGACGCACGCGGAGTCGTGGACGTCTGGACAAGGTGCGCACTACGCCGTGACGGACGCCACGAGCGACGCGATCCTCGGCGCGGTGAGCCTCGCACTCGCGCCGGCGCACGCCGGAGCCGAGCTGGGGTACTGGATCGCCGAGCCAGCGTGGGGCCGGGGCTACGCGACTGAAGCGGCGACGGCGCTGTGCGCGTACGCATTCACGGTGCTCAGCGTATACCGCATCCAGGCACGCCATTTCACCGGTAACCCGGCGTCGGGACGCGTGATGCAGAAGCTCGGCATGCGTCACGAAGGCACGCTGCGCGCGGCCGTGCGGAAGGATGGTCGCTTCGAGGACCTCGCGCTCTACGCCGTGCTCGCCCCCGAGTGGACGCTCGCCGGTGAAGCCGTCCTGCCGTGAGTTGTCTACCGTGTCGCTGCAGCGGACGGAAAGGCGGGAGCAGTGGACTGCTCCCTGAGCGGGTCCATCACATACTCGGCACCAACCCCGCGCGCTCGGCGCCCGGCGCAGAGCTAAGGCGTTAACTTGCGAGATAGTAACGCTTGACGTTACTAACGCACCACGTTAAGCTTCGTTGGGTGATTAAGAGCTTTAGCAATCGCGAGACAGCGCGGCTCTTCGCCCGGGAGGTGGTCCGCCGGTACCCGGCCGACCTTCGCCGGACGATGCTCCGGAAGCTCGTGGCGGTCGATGCTGCCGAGGCACTGGAGGATCTTCGGGTGCCGCCCGGGAATCGACTGGAGAAGCTGAAGGGCGATCGTGCCGGTCAACACAGTATCCGCGTGAACGACCAATGGCGGATCTGCTTCCGATGGAGAGACGGCGACGCCCACGAGGTCGCGATCGTTGATTATCCCTGAGGCACCGGAGGTATCCGATGACGACGCGTAAGCTCGTACCGATTCATCCCGGGGAAGTGCTCCAGGCAGACTTCCTGGAGGCGCTGGGGCTGTCGCAGTACCGACTGGCGCAGGACATCTCGGTGCCGCCGCGCCGGATCAATGAGATCGTGCACGGAAAGCGGGCGATCAGCGCCGATACAGCGCTGCGCCTCGCGCGGTATTTTGGCACGACCGAGCGCTTCTGGCTCAACCTGCAGGCACGGTTCGATCTCGAGGTCCAACGCGACGTACTCGGTGCTCGCTTGACCCGCGAAGTTCGCGTTCTCGACCGCGCCAGCTAACGAATCGTTGCAGCCGACGGGCGCGTACAGCATCGTTATGAGCGCGCGGTCTCTATCTCGACCGGTTGAGGGTTTCTCACTCGCTGGAATGTCGCTCGCATCTAAACTCACGCGTTAGCCGGACAGCAGGTCGGTTCTGACGGAAGCGTTCGTTCTGCGAAGC
Organism: Gemmatimonadaceae bacterium; assembly: GCA_031362845.1. Lineage (GTDB taxonomy): Bacteria > Gemmatimonadota > Gemmatimonadetes > Gemmatimonadales > Gemmatimonadaceae > AG11. Next base: position 5,843 of record JANLTI010000247.1, read on the forward strand.
ATGGTGGTCGCCGCGTCGCGGGCGTAGACTCACCGCATGGGACTCCTGACCTTCAGCATCAACGTCACCCTGGACGGCTGCGTCGACCACCAGGAGGGCATCGCCGACGACGAGACACACGCCTTCTTCACACGCCTCATGGACGAGAGCGGGGCGATGCTGTGGGGCCGCGTCACCTACGAGATGATGGAGAGCTACTGGCCGGCGGTCGCCCGCGGCGACGAGGAGGCACCGCCGGCGATGCGCGACTGGGCGGTCAAGCTGGAGGACAAGCCGAAGTACGTGGTGTCGTCGACGCGAAAGGAATTCTCGTGGACCAACAGCCACCACATCATCGGCGACCTGCGCACGAGCGTGCAGACGCTCAAGGACGCGACGCCGGCCGGCGTGCTCCTGGGTAGCGTCAAGCTTGCGACTGAGCTGGACCGGCTGGATCTGATCGACGAGTACAAGTTCCTCGTCCACCCCAGGATCGCCGGCCACGGCCCGACCTTGTACCAGAGCGGGCTACAGCGCACGCGACGGCTCGAGTTGATCTCGGCGAAGCCGCTGCGCAACGGCGCGGTCGCCATGCACTACCGCCGCGCGCGCGACTAACAGCCGGTTCCAGCGGACGGTCCGCTGTGCGGCGCGCCGCTGAACCGGAGCGTTATTCCGCAGGAGGAACCCACATGTACCAGATGAAGCTCGACACGTCCGCCCTAGCCTGGTCGCCGACTGGCTGGCCCGGGGTCTCAATGAAGATGCTCCAGCAGGTCGAGTCGACCGGCGGCATGACGGGGATGATGCGAGTGGAGGCCGGGAGTTCGATTCCGGCACACAGCCACACAAACGCCGACCAGATGGTCTTCGTGATCGAAGGGGACCTCGCCGAAGACGGCGTGAGTTACGGGCCCGGCAGCTTCTTCGTCGCCAAGGCGGGCTCCCCGCACGGCCCGCACGGCTCGTCGGGCGGCTGCGTCCTGCTGTCCTGGTATTCCGGCCCGCCGGACTTCGTTCCCGTCGGGTAGGCGGCTGGGCTGCGGCACAACCAGCCAATGCAGTGGACCGAGCCGGCGGGTAAGCTTCTTGTGTTTCGAGAGCCTGCGAGGTGCCGGCTCGGCCACTGATCGGCATTACGTTCGGCCGACTCGATGGTGTTCGTTGAAAGCATGGAGGCGACGTGAAACCCCGGGTCTACCTTGAAACGACCATCGTCAGCTATCTGACTGCACTTCCGAGTCGCGACCTTGTGCTCGCGGCGCACCAGCAATTGACGATCGAGTGGTGGCAGGGTCGCGAGCGCTTCGACTTGTTCGTG
>JANLTI010000278.1:0-19125 GCA_031362845.1 Gemmatimonadaceae bacterium
ACATCGCCGAGGTCGTGGCGCGCTGGACCGGCATTCCCGTCACCCGCATGCTGGAAGGCGAGCGCGAGCGACTCACGAAGCTCGATCAGGAGCTCGCGCGACGCGTCGTCGGACAGACGGAAGCGGTGCAGGCGGTCGCGAACGCGGTGCGCCGGTCGCGCGCTGGACTGCAGGATCCGAATCGTCCCATCGGCTCATTCATCTTCCTCGGTCCCACCGGCGTGGGAAAGACCGAAACGGCGCGCGCGCTCGCCGAGTTCCTGTTCGACGACGAGCACGCCATGGTGCGCATCGACATGTCGGAGTACATGGAGAAGCATTCGGTCGCGCGGCTCATCGGCGCGCCACCGGGCTACGTGGGGTATGAAGAGGGCGGGCAGCTCACCGAAGCCGTGCGTCGTCGGCCGTATGCCGTCATCCTGTTCGACGAGATCGAGAAGGCGCATCAGGACGTCTTCAACATCCTCCTCCAGATCCTTGATGATGGACGCCTGACCGATTCACAGGGACGGACGGTGGACTTCCGCAACACCGTCATCATCATGACGTCCAACCTGGGCAGTCATGTGATCCTCGAGCATGCCGATGGCGACTGGGCGCTCGTCGAGACGCAGGTGACGAGCATGATGCAATCACACTTCAAGCCGGAATTCCTGAACCGGGTGGACGACATCATCATCTTCCGCCCACTGGGCCGGGAGGAGATCGAGCACATCGTCGAGCTGCAGCTCGCGCGATTCCTGAAGCTGCTGGGCGATCGCAAGATCACGCTCGAGGTGATGCCCGACGCGAAGCGGCTGCTGTCCGAGGAGGGCTACGATCCGTCGTTCGGCGCACGGCCGCTCAAGCGCGCCATCCAGCGATTGATTCAGAACCCGCTCGCGATGCAGCTGCTGGAGGGCCGTTTCCGCGACGGCGATCGCATCGTCGTGACGGTGGGGGCCGGAGGTGCACTGTCATTCGACCGTGCGGGTGCGACCGACACGGAGCCGGTTGGCGCGGCGTGACGGACAGCGAATGCATGGCTGTCGCGCTGGCGGACGCACGGAGTGCCGCGCTCGCGGGTGACGTTCCCGTCGGTGCGGTGATCGTGCGCGACGGCCAGATCATCGCGCGCGCCGCGAATCGGACGATGCGCGATCAGGACGCCACGGCACATGCCGAGGTGCTGGCGATTCGAGAGGCGTGTCGGATCACCGGCAGCTGGCGCTTGTCCGGATGTACGCTGTTCGTCACGCTCGAGCCGTGCGCGATGTGCGCGGGCGCCATCGTGCTCGCTCGCCTGGATCGTGTCGTCTTCGCCGCGTGGGACGACAAGGCGGGCATGTCGGGCTCGGTGGGTGATCTCCTGCGGCATCCGAAGCTCAACCATCGGCCGGCGGTGCAGGGCGGGCTCGATGCCGACGTGTCGTCCGCGCTACTCCGCGAGTTCTTCAGTGCGCGACGCGGACGCGATTTCGTTGACACACCTCTCACGGGGACCTAAATTCACCGGCTGTCCCGGACAGGTGGCTGAGTGGTTGAAAGCACCGGTCTCGAAAACCGGCGTACCCGCAAGGGTATCGTGAGTTCGAATCTCACCCTGTCCGCTGGGTGGTTGCAGGATCTGCGGACGATTGCGTAGCGCGCTGGTTCGGCGGATCGCGCCGCCAGCGCGCTCGTCAGTTGTTCGTGGTGCGTGATGCGTAGAGGATCGGTGGCCGAGTGGTTTAAGGCGCACGCCTGGAAAGTGTGTGTACGTGAAAGCGTACCGTGAGTTCGAATCTCACCCGATCCGTGTTCATCCCGTCGCCTCGCCCGGCATGTCGTGCCGCGCGAGGCGTCGTGCGTACGTGCCCGACTGCGCCGGTGCGGGCCGCGACATCAACCGCGCTTCGCCGCGATGAGGTCCTCCGACGCGTCGAGAGCCTCTCGCACTTTCTCCAGCAGTCGCGCCGGCGTGAACGGTTTCTGGATGAACACGGCGCCAGCCTCGAAGACGTTGCGCCGTTGACTCGCCTCCTCCGTGTATCCCGACGTGTAGGCGATCGCCGCCGTTGGGTGTAGCGTGCGGAAGCGCTCCGCCAGATCGCGCCCGTTCAGCTTCGGCATCACCAGGTCCGTCAGCAGCAGGTCGATGTGTGCGGCAGGATCACCGGCAATCTCGAGCGCCTCCTCGCCATTGGCCGCGGCCAGCACCACGTATCCGGCCCGCCCCAGGATGGTCGTCGCCACCGCTCGCACCGCCGGCTCATCTTCCGCCAGCAGGATTCGCTCGGCGGACCTCGCCAAGGGCGGATGCGCGTACGCCGGCACCTGCGGCGTCGGTGCCAGATCGGACCGCGCGAGGTACACCGTGAAGACCGATCCCTCACCGGGCTCGCTGTCCACCGAGATGAATCCGCCCGACTGCTGCACGATCCCGTACGCCGTCGAGAGCCCGAGCCCCGTGCCGTGTCCCTTCTCCTTGGTCGTGAAGAACGGATCGAAGACGCGTGCCCGCACCTCGTCATCCATCCCGCACCCGGTGTCGCGCACGGATAAGGTGACGTACTCACCCACCTGCACGCCCGCGGGTCGCTCGTCGGACGCTTCGCCGAGGGTGACGAGTGCCGTCTCCACGATGAGGCGGCCACCGTCGCGCATGGCATCTCGCGCGTTGACCACGAGATTCATCAGGACCTGCTCGAGCTGCCCCGGATCCGCGACGACGAGACCCAGCACGGGCTGAAGCCGGGTTTCGAGACGAATGCTCGCCGGGAGCAGGCGGCGGAGCATCTTCTCCATTTCCTTCGTCAGCGCGTTGAGGTCGACCACGCGCGGTTCGAGTACCTGCTGCCGGCTGAAGGCCAGCATCTGCCTGGTGAGCCCCGATGCCCGCTCGGCCGCGTCGCTGATCTGCTGGATGTCGTCCCGCATCGCCGCGCCGGGAGGCAGGTCCTGGAGCAGAAGGCCGGTGTAGCTCGTGATGATGGTGAGGATGTTGTTGAAGTCGTGCGCGACGCCCCCGGCAAGCTGACCTACCGCCTCCATCTTCTGCGATTGGCGCAACTGCATGGCGAGGTGCTGCTGCTCGGTTGTATCGACGGCCGTGACACCCGCGCCCGTCAGCACGCCGTCGCTCGACCGCAGCGGATAGAAGCTCAATAGCCACGACCGTCGGCGCGTCGGATTCCCCGCGGTCTCGGTGGTCCACTCGCAATCCTGAATCGGAGCGCCGGCCTCGAGCACGCGTCGCAGCGACGTCTCCATTCCCGCGCCGAATGCCGGGAGCATGTCGCGGACGGCGCGGCCCAGGTGCGCCGCGGGCAAGCGACCGTCCACCGCTGCCAGCGCCGAGTTGATGTGCACGAATCGGAGGTCCAGATCCACCACGGCGATGCCGATGGGCGTGCTCTCCATCACACGGTCCAGCACCACGAGCGTCTCCTCGCGCGACTGCACCGCGCGCTCCGCCGTCTCGCGTTGTTCCTCCGCCGCACTCAGCGCCTGATCGATGATCGAATACGCGATGTCCTTTTCCCGAACCGCAAGCTCTGCGGTCGAGCGAGCGGTCTCCGCCATCTTTCGTCGCTGCTGCTCGCGTTCGAGCCGCTCGCGTGCCGCTGCCTCCTGGAGCGACAGCGCGAACCGCGCCTGGTCCGCCGCGCGCGACGCGTCATCCGCGTGGTTCAACGCGACCGCTGCGCGCCAGATGAGGACGTCGAACGCGATCATCATCGTCACGGCCAGCGATGCGCTGCCGTCCGCGATGTTCACGTTGCCGAATCGCGCGCCGATCTGGCGTAGCGCACCGAGCACGAGCGGGACGAGGAACGCGACCGGCAGAAGCCGACGCGCCAGCACGCCACCAGCACGATCGGACAGCACGGTGGCCATCCAGTCGGCCTGCGCACTCGAGGTGAGGCACCCGGCGGAGAGCACGACGAACGCGAAGGCCGTGTGTGGAGCGATCTGCATCCCCTGCCCGAGCCCCGTCGTGGGAATCGCTCCGTACACGTAGCCCAGCAGCGACGTGAGCCCGAGCGCCGCCACGGCGATCGCGCCGCTGCGCTGGACGTACTCGGACCAACGCGCCGTACGCCGAACGGGAGCCAGCGCCAGTCCCAGCAGGACGAGCGCCAGCGCCGTCACGACGGCCATCCGTCCCGGCGTCCGCGTGAGCGCCGCGTCCGTCGTCGCCCGAAAGAGCAGCTGGTCGATGCCGAGGTCGACGCCGAACGCATACTCCGTCAGCGTCAAGACGCCGATCAGCACCACCAGCGCGCACAGCACTCGGGCGATCCACTGGTCGCGCACCGCGACCGCATCCTCCCGATTCAGGACGAGGAGCGCGATCGCAGCGACGCCAAGACCCGCCGCTGTGTTCGCCTTCATCGTTACGAACCCGGGATACAGACTCTGCATCGCGCGTACGTCGAGCGCCCACCCGAGCAACACCACCGCACTGAGCGTGAGCACGCTGACGCCGGCTGCCCGTGGCAGGTTGCGCACGATGGCGTCGCGGGCGAGATGGCGCTCCGCCGCGGTCACCGTCCTGCCAGGGGACGTCACGTGGCGGACGGCCGCTCGATCATGGGGTCGACACAGTACGGCCTCGACGAGGCAATAAGGGGGCCGGGTCGGCCTTTGTCTTTGACCGGTCGCCCGTCATATTCCCCGCCATGACCGACCACCAGTCCACCATCCTCGACGGGCGCGCCATGGATCGCACGCTGCGGCGGATGGCCGATGAGATCGTCGAGCTGAACGACGGCACCGACGACCTCATCATCGTCGGGATCCAGCGGCGGGGCGTTCAGCTCGCGGCCCGGATCGTCGCCTCGATCAACGAACGCGAAGGGGTCGACGTGCCGAACGGCGCGCTCGACATCACGCTCTATCGCGACGACCTCCAGACGGTGGGGCCGCGACCGGTCGTCGGGCCCACGAATCTGCCGTGGGCGATCGACGGAAAGTGCGTCGTCATCGTCGATGTCGTGCTCTACACGGGCCGCACGGTGCGCGCCGCGCTCGACGAGCTCGCCGACTTTGGCCGCGCGCGCCGCATCGCGCTCGCGGTGCTGATCGACCGAGGCGGACGCGAGTTGCCCATCCAGCCCGATGTCGTGGGCAAGACGGTCAAGCTCGCGACCGGTGGACGCGTCGACGTCATGGTCAAGGAACTCGACGATCGCGACGCGGTGACGATGACGGGCACCGAGGGGAAGTGACGGCGAGCGAATCGCTTGGCAAGGACCTGCTCGGCCTGGAGCACCTGTCGAGTGATCAGATCCGTCTCATCCTCGACACCGCGGAGCCATTCAAGGAAATCAGCGAACGGGCGATCAAGAAGGTGCCCACGCTGCGCGGCTCCACCATCGTCAACCTGTTCTTCGAAGCGTCCACGCGCACACGGATCTCGTTCGAGTTCGCCGAGAAGCGGCTGTCGGCCGATACGGTCAACGTCGCATCCACCGGCTCCAGCGTGAGCAAGGGCGAGACTCTCGTCGACACGGCGCGCAATCTGGAAGCGATGCGGATCGACATGGTGGTCATCCGCCACGGCGCGTCGGGCGCCGCGCAGTTTCTCGCCGAGCGGATCGAGTCCAACGTCATCAACGCGGGCGACGGTACGCACGAGCATCCGACGCAGGGCCTGCTCGACCTGCTCACCCTTCGCGACAAGTTCAAGCGGCTTGCCGGCCTCAAGGTGTGCATCTGCGGTGACGTGCTGCACTCGCGCGTCGCACGCTCGAACATCTGGGGCCTGCAGAAGATGGGCGCCGAGGTGGCGGTGTGCGGGCCGCGCTCGCTCCTGCCAAACGCGATATCGGAGTTCGGCGTCACGGTGTTCGAGCGGATCGAGGACGCGATCCAGTGGGCCGATGCGCTGAACATTCTCCGCTTGCAACTGGAGCGTATGCAGGGCGGCTACATCCCTTCGCTGCGCGAATACAACCGCGTCTTCGGTGTGTCGCGCGAGCGGCTCGAGCGCGCGCCGAAAGACATCCTCATCCTGCACCCCGGCCCGATGAACCGGGGTGTCGAGATCGACTCCGACGTCGCGGACGGACCGCACAGCGTGATTCTGAATCAGGTGACCAACGGCGTGGCCGTCCGGATGGCCGTCCTCTATCTTCTCGCGGGCGGACGGCCGGAGCTGGCCGAAGCCGCCAAGGGCGGAGGCGGACGGTGAGCGCCCCCGCACTGCTCCTGCGCGGCGGCCGGCTGATCGATCCGTCGCAGGGATTGAACGAGATCGGTGATCTGCTGATCGTGAACGGCCTCATCGAAGGCAGCGGCCACCTCGGCGAGATCCGTCGCGACGGCGCGCTCGAGACGATCGACTGCGCGGGGCAGGTGGTGTCGCCAGGCTTCGTGGACGTGCACTGCCACCTGCGTGAGCCGGGCCGCGAAGAAGTGGAAACAATCATCACGGGCGCCCGCGCGGCGGCCGCAGGCGGTTTCACCGCGGTCTGCGCGATGCCCAACACCGATCCGGTCACCGACAATCAGGCGGCCGTCGGGTTCATCATCCGCCAGGCGCAGCGGGCCGGCGGGGCGCGCGTCTACCCCATCGGCGCGATCTCCATCGGCCAGATGGGACAGACGCTCGCCGAATTCGGGGAGATGGTCGGCGCCGGCGCGGTGGCCGTGAGCGACGACGGCAAGCCGGTCGTGAGCGCCCAGCTCATGCGCACCGCACTCGAATACGCGCGCACCTTCGGCATCCCGGTCGCCGACCATTGTGAGGAGCCCACACTCGCGGCCAACGGCGCGATGAACGAGGGCATCATCAGCGCTCGGCTCGGGTTGCGCGGGATTCCCGCCGAAGCCGAAGAGATCATGGCGATCCGCGACATCCTGCTCGCGCGGCTCACCGGTGGACACATCCATCTTTGCCACATGAGCACACGGGGCTCGGTGGAGCTCATCCGGTGGGGCAAGGAGCGGCACATCAACGTGACGGCGGAGGTGTGCCCTCATCATCTCTCGCTCACCGAGGAGGCGGTGGAGGGCTACGACACGAACGCCAAGATGAATCCGCCGCTGCGCACGGCGGCCGACGTCGCAGCGCTCCAGGAAGCGGTGAAGGACGGCACCATCGACGTCATCGCGACCGACCACGCGCCGCACCACTACGACGAGAAGGAGCGGGAGTTCGCCGACGCTCCCAACGGCATCGTCGGCCTGGAGACGGCGCTCGCCGTGAACCTCACCTGGCTGGTGCACCGCGGCGTGATCGACGTGCCGATGCTGGTGGAGCGAATGGCCTGCGCGCCCGCACGGATCTTCAAGCTTCCGGGCGGTACGCTTCGACGCGGCTCAGCGGCAGATGTGACCGTCTTCGATCCCGACGCGCCGTGGACGGTGGATCCGACACGATTTCGTTCCAAGGGTCGCAACACGCCGTACGCTGGCCACACCTTGCGCGGGCTGGTCGGATTGACCGTGGTGGACGGGCGCGTGATTCACCGCCGCGAGCCCTGATCGCGCCGAGTCGGAGCGTTGCCATGAGGCAGGACAATTCGTCCGGATTACGTGAGTGGTTCATCCGCGGTGTTTCGCTTATGATCAGCTCACGGTCGTACGATGGCGCGCGGCGAGCACCTCACGAGGGAGAGCGGCGATGAGGGACGAGAACCCACGCGACGACGCGGGGAGCGACGAATCGGCGGAAGCCAGCGCGTCGACGACCTCCACGGTCGGCGCACTGATGGACGAACGCCGTCGGTACGAGACCTGGCTCGCTGCGCTCGAGGCGAAGCGTGCCGAGACGCCCAAGCACGTCTACTCCCGCGTCCATGCGGACTACACGTCGCGGCTCGAGTCGGTCATTGGTCGGCTGAGTGGACAGGTCGAGGGCCTCCGCTCCGAGCTCACGACGCTCGCCACGCGCATCGCGTCGATCGAGGAGCAGCAGCACCGCGCGCGCGACGAGCGTGCCGAGGCCGAGTTGCGCGCCCACGTCGGCGAGATGTCGTCGTCCGACTGGGAGACAGCGGCGGCGAAGGCCGACACCCTGATCCACGATCTCGGTCGCCAGCACGTCGAAGCCGAGTCCGCGCTTGCGAGGACGAAGGAGTTCCTCGCCGATGCAGAACGTCCGGCCACGCCACCTGTCGCCTCCGCTCCCATCACCGTCTACCCGGTGGGTGGCAAGGCGGACACCTCGACCGAACTGCCGCTCGCGCCATCGCGTGGCACGACCAACGTGCCGATCCAGCGCACGGCGACGGGCCAGGTGGCGGCCGTCGCCCGACTTCGTCCGCTCCCCGGCCGGGAAGATTCGGCGGCGGCGGTGAATCAGGCGAGCGACACCTCCTCGCCCGCAGCCGATTCGACACCCCAGCCGTCGACGCGTGCCCCGAACTTCGACGAGCTCGCCTTCCTCAACTCCGTCGTGGATGAGGATGCTCCACCAGCAGCGCCGGCGTATCAGCCCACAGCGGCCGCACACGTGGAGCCGGTGGCTCGGCCCGCGCCTCCACCGAGTCGCAATCCATTCGCCCAGCGCGCGCAGGACAAGATCATCAACAATGATGGCGCAGCCGGACCGAAGATCGAGTCGAAGCGTGCGGCCGGCAAATCCGGGCTCGCCGCCAACGTCAGCGGCAACAATCCGATCATCCTGCGCGACAAGACGAATGAGGCGGCGAAGACGCTGAAGTGCGGCGAATGCGGCGCGACGAACTATCCCACGGAATGGTACTGCGAACGCTGCGGAGCCGAGCTGGCCTCCATGTGACATCGTGGCGCGCCACCCACGAACGAACGACGCCGGTCAGCGATGCTGACCGGCGTTGTGTGCTTCTGAACCCAGCGAGGTTATGCGGCGACGGCCTTGGCCATCCGGCTCTTGTGACGCGCGGCGAGGTTCTTGTGCACCAGTCCCTTGCGGGCGGCCCGATCGAGCAGGGTGACCGCGTCCATCCGCTCTTCGGCGGTGGCCGTCGGCGCCTTGGCCTTCTTGAGGGCGGTGCGCAGCGCGGAACGCTGCGCGCGGTTGCGCACGGTCGCGGCGCGCGTCTTCCGCATGTTCTTTTTCGCGGATGCGATATTCGGCACAGAATTCTCCAAAAATTCGGTAGAGCTCGCGCATGTCGCGAAGGGGTGAAATTAGGCGAGCCCGAAGGCGAAGTCAAGCTGGGACAGCGCTTTACTCTCCTCTCGGTGAGGACTACCTTACGCCCGTTGCGCCGCCCTGGCTCGCAGGGTGGCCGCTGACCTCTCCCGCCTCCTGTTGCAGATCCTCCAAAGCGTTCTCCTCGTCCTTCCCGTGCTGCTGTTTTCCGTGATCGCGCACGAGATCGCCCACGGATTCGCGGCGCTGAGGCAGGGAGACCGAACGGCGCTCGAGGCGGGACGGTTGAGCTGGAACCCGGCCAGGCACATAGACCTCTACTTCACGATCCTGCTGCCGCTCATCATGCTGACGGGATCGCTCCTGGCCGGCGGCCGCGGTATCGTCCTCGGCGGCGCCAAGCCAGTGCCGGTCGATCCGCGCAACTACCGCCACCTTCGGCGCGGCGACATCATCGTGTCCCTCGCCGGCGTGGCGACCAACTTCCTCATCGCGCTCGCGTGCGCCGTCCTCATCGTGGCCACGGGCTTCATCGCGCGCTCTGCGCCGCTGCTCGAGTCGACGTTTGGCATCGTCCAGGCGATGCTCGTCATCGGCATCCAGGTCAACGCCGTCCTCATTGCCTTCAACCTGCTCCCCATCCCGCCGCTGGACGGCTCGCACGTCGCCAAATACCTCATGCCGCGCGCACTTGCGGTCCGCTACGTCCAGTTCGGCCGGTACGGCATCCTCATTCTCGTCCTGTTGCTCAGCTTCGGCGAAAAGCTGCTCTCGGCGTGGTTGCGTCCCGCCATCGTCTTCTTCGAGTGGACTGTGGGGACCGTGAGCGCATTCATTCTGCCCACGACCATGCAGTGGCTGCGATGACCGGCTTCGCGCTCGCCCACGCGCTCGGCGGCGACGCGGGTGCTCCCGCGACCTTCATGGTCGAGCTCACCGAGTTCTCGGGCCCGCTCGACCTGCTGCTCACGCTGATCCGTGAGGAGCAGGTGGACATCTACGACATCCCGATCGCACGGGTGGCGGAGCAGTTCCTCGTGCGCATCCGCACGCTGCAGCTCAATGAAGCCGCGGAGTACCTGGAGATGGCGGCGCGACTGCTTCGCATCAAGGCGCAGATGCTCCTCCCGCGCACCGAAGGAGAAGAAGGGTGGGACGATCCGCGCGCCGAGCTCGTACGCCGGCTCCTGGAATACCAGCAGATGCGCGAAGTCGTGGACGTGCTGGAACGCGCGGGCGAAGAGCGGCGCAACCGGTTCGCGCGCGCGTACATCCCGCAGGCCGCCGCGCCGCCCGACGCGCCGCTCGCCCTTTCGCTGAGCGAGCTCCTCGCCGCCGTCGACCGCATCCTGCGCGTGACGCGCGCACCGGCGATCCACGATGTCGTCCCGCGATCGATCGACGTGCCGGGAGCAATCGACGTCATTCGCGCGCTCCTCGCCCTTCGCGCGCACGCCCGATGGACAGACCTCGTTCGCCACGGCGCTGAGCCGTGGGAGGTCCTGTCCACCCTGCTCGGCCTGCTCGAGATGGCGAAGCTCGGAGAATGCCGCGTGCAGCAGCCCAGACCATTCGCCAATGTGGAGATCTCGCGTGACGCCGCTAGCGAAGCTGCTTGAAGCGGCGCTGTTCGCCAGCGCGCGCCCCATTCCGTCCGAAGAGCTGATCGCGCTGGACCGCGACGCCTCGCGCGCGGCGGTGGCTGCGGCGCTGGAGGAAGTTCGCGAGCACTACGATGTCGACGGCCATGGCGTCGAGCTCGTGGAGATCGGTGGTGGGTGGCAGATCCTCACGCGCGCCGAATACACGGAGGCGATCGAACGTGCGCAGCTCGCGTCGCGGCCGGCGCGCCTGAGCGCCGCCGCGCTCGAGACGCTGGCGCTCATCGCGTACCGGCAGCCACTCGGCCGCGCCGAGATCGAGGAGATTCGAGGCGTGTCGGTGGGGAGCGTGCTCAAGTCGCTGCACGAGCGCGGACTGATCGACGTCGTCGGACGCGGGGAAGGGCTGGGCCGGCCCATGCACTATGGCACCACACCCATCTTCCTCGAATATTTCGCCCTGCGCCACCTCGACGAACTGCCGCGCTCGGACGAGCTCGCGGTCGCGCTTCGGGCCGAACCCCGAGCGCTCTGATGTCGGAATCCATGCGGATCCAGCGCGCACTCGCGCGCGCCGGCGTGCTCTCGCGCCGCAAGGCCGAGGAACTCGTGGCGAATGGCCGCGTGACGGTCAACGGCGCGCCGGCGCAGGTGGGGCAGTCGGTGGATCCGGAGCGCGACATCATCATGGTGGACGGCACGCGCATCGGCGCGCCGGCGCCCACCGAGTGGTTCGTGCTGCACAAGCCCGCCGGCGTGATCACCTCACGTCACGATCCCGAGGGGCGCAAGACGGTGTTCGACCTGGTGCCGGCGCGTCCGGGGCTCACCTATGTGGGCCGGCTCGACTTTCTCACCGAAGGCGTGCTGCTCCTCACCACGGACGGCGCTGCCGCACATCATCTCACACATCCCAGCCGTGAGGTGGAGCGCACCTACGTGGCCTCCGTGCTGGGTGACGGGGAAATGGGCATGGAGCAGGCGCGCTTCGGCGTCGAGCTCGAGGATGGGCTCGTGCGTCCGAGGAAGATTCGCGGCGAGAAGATCGGGCGGGGACGCTGGGAGTTGACCATCACGATCGCCGAGGGCCGGAACCGTGAAGTGCGCCGGTTGTGCGAGGCCGTCGGGTTGCAGGTGGATCGGCTGATCCGTATCAAGTTCGGGCCCGTGGAGCTGGGTGATCTTCCGTCGGGGAAGGTGCGATCCCTGACGAAGGTCGAGCGAACGGGGCTGGAACGCATCTAGCGCAGCGACGTACAACGCAGGTCCCGTCGTCCGCGGTCCGCACGTCGGCAGAGAGAGCAGCAGTCACGTTGCACCACACCGATCCTGAGAGAAACCCGTGGCCACACAAGGTTCGTCGAGCGCGGATGCGCGACTGATTCAGGACGTCAGCAGCCAGGTGGCGCTGCGCGTCGTCGGTCAGACCTACATGATCGACCGGCTGCTCATCAGCCTGCTCACCGGCGGTCACGTGCTGCTGGAGGGAGTGCCCGGCCTCGCGAAGACGCTGACGGTGCGCACGCTGGCCGAGACGATCTCCACGAGCTTCTCGCGGATCCAGTTCACGCCCGACCTGCTGCCGGCGGACGTGGTGGGGACGCAGATCTACGATCAGTCCACCGGCCAGTTCATGGTGAAGAAGGGCCCCATCTTCGCCAACATCATCCTCGCCGACGAAATCAACCGCGCGCCGGCCAAGGTGCAGGCCGCGCTGCTCGAGGCGATGCAGGAAAAGCAGGTCACGATCGGCGGCACGACGTACAAGCTGGAGGAACCCTTCCTCGTGCTGGCGACGCAGAACCCGATCGAGCAGGAAGGCACGTACCCGCTGCCCGAAGCGCAGGTCGACCGGTTCATGCTGAAGCTGCGGGTCGGCTATCCGACGCGCGACGAGGAGCGCGAGATCATGCGACGCATGGCGAGCGGGCATGCCATCGACATCAAGCATGTCGCCACGCCGGAAGCCATCATGGAGGCACGCGCCCGCATCGCCGACCTCTACATGGACGATCGCATCGTCGATTACATCGTGGACATCGTGCACGCGACGCGCGAGCCCAAGGCGGCAGGACTCGACGATCTCGCGCCCCTGATTGAGTTCGGGGCGAGCCCGCGCGCGACGATCGCGCTGGCCCAGGCGTCGCGCGCGCACGCCTTCCTGCGCGGCCGCGCTTTCGTGACACCCGATGACATCAAGGCCATCGCACCCGACGTGCTGCGGCATCGCGTGCTCACCACGTTCGAGGCGGAAGCGGAAGAGGTGTCGAGCGACGAGATCGTGGCGCGCGTGCTGGCCAAAGTCGAGAGTCCATGAGCCAGGCCGCGCCCGCGATCATTTCACACACCAGGAGCCCCAGCGTCCCGCCGGAGATCCTTCGGCAGGTGAAGCTGCTCGAGTTGCGCACGCGCGGTCTCGTCAACTCGCTCTTCACGGGCGAGTACCGTTCCGTGTTCAAGGGGCAGGGCATGGAATTCTCCGAGGTGCGCGAGTATCAGCCGGGCGACGAAGTGCGCTCGATCGACTGGAACGTCACCGCGCGCATGCGGAAGCCGTACGTGAAGCGCTACATCGAGGAGCGCGAGCTCACTGTGATGCTCGTCGTCGATCTCTCCGGCTCGGAACGGTTCGGCACGCGCAAGCGATTCAAGAGCGAGCTCGCGAGCGAACTGGCGGCGGTCGTCGCCATGTCGGCCATTCGCAACAATGATCGCGTGGGTGCCGTGCTCTTCACCGACCGCATCGAGCACGTGGTGCCCCCTCGCAAGGGTCGACGCCATGCGCTCCGGCTCATGCGCGACCTCCTCGCCTTCCAGCCCGTCGGCGCGGGCACCGACATCGCGTCCGCGGTGGACTATGCGGGCAAGATGCTGGCGCACAAGGCCATCATCTTCCTCGTCTCGGACTTCCAGAGCGACGACCTGGAGCAGCCACTCAAGCTCCTCGCCCAGCGACACGATGTCGTCGCCGTGACGGTCGACGACCCGAGCGAGCACGAGCTGCCTGACCTTGGCCTGGCGCGTTTCGTCGATCCGGAGTCCGGCAAGACGCTCGACGTCGATACGAGTGATCCCGCCGTTCGTGCGCGTTTTGCCGAGGCGGTGGCGGAGGAGATCGGCACACGCAAGCGCCTGCTGCGACGTCTGGCGATCGATGAAATACCTCTGCACACCGACGGCGGCGTCGTCGACCCACTCATCCGATTCTTCCGCACGCGCGAGACGCGCTCGCGGCGCCGGTAGCTCGATGATGCATTCCGTGTCGATCCGCCTCGGTCCGCTGGCCATTGCGCTGTGCGCGGCATTCGTGATGCCGTCCTCGCAGCTGCGCGCACAGGCGCCCACCCGGATCCCAGTGCAGGCCGGCGCGACGATCGACCGCGACTCCGTCACCGTCGGCGACGTCGTGCGACTGACGGTGCGCGTACGCGGACCGCGCAACGCGATCATCAACTTCCCGGCGGCGGTGGATTCGCTGGGCCCGGTGCAGTCGCTCGGTCCCCCGGACGTTCGCGACGGCGCGGATTCGATCGAGGCGGCCGACCGAATCGCCGTGTACCGGCTCGCGGCCTGGGACGTGGGCTCCCTGCGCATCAGGCTCGGCGACGTGCTCGTCCAGACGGACGACGACGAACGCCGCGTTGCGCTGCCGCTGCCAACGCTGTTCGTTCGCAGTGTCCTGCCTGCCGACACCTCGCAGCGCGTGCCCAAGCCGGCGCGCGACCTGCTCGAGCCGCGCGCCCCGTTGCCGTGGTGGTGGTGGGTAGCGGCCGCCATCGCGGCGCTGGTACTCGGCCTCGGACTCTGGTGGTGGCTGCGTCGCCGCGGTCGTGCGCGCGGCTTCACGGGCGATCCGTTCGCTGATGCCGAGATCGACTTCGAGCGCGTGGAGCGGTTGCGACTCGTCGATGCCGGCGAGCCGGGCCGGCACGCGGCGCTCATGACGGATGTCGCCCGCCGCTATCTGGCCCGCCGGTTCGAGCACGCATCGCTGGCAAATACCTCGGGCGAGCTCCTCGCCGCGCTGCGCGGCGTGCCGACACTTCCGCACGAACGCCTCGAGCGGCTGCTCGCTCCCGTCGACCGGATCAAATTTGCCGCCGCTCCCGTCGCCGGCGCCGACGCGCGCACGCTCGGCGCCGAGGCGCGCGCCGTGGTGCGGGCCGAGCATGAGCAGGCGGAGAAGGTCGCCGCCGCCGCCGCGGTCACCACCGATCGCGGAGCGGCGGCATGATCCAGATCGGTCCACTCCAGATCGTCCAGCCGTTCTGGCTGCTGCTGTTGCTGCTGCTGCCCGTCTGGTGGCTGCTGGCGCGCCGGCGCCGGCCCGCCGCCATCGTCTTCTCGCGCGTCGCCGTTCTCGCACGTGGACCCCGCGCTGGCCGCGGCATCTCCAAGACCCTCGCGCTGCTTCGCAACCTCGCGCTCGTCTTCGGCGTCGTGGCCCTCGCGCGCCCTCGCGCCGGCGCGCGCGCCGAGACGTCCACGAGTGAGGGGATCAACATGGTGATCGCGTTCGACATCTCGAGTTCCATGCTCGCCATGGACTTCCAGCCGAAGAATCGGCTCGAGGTGGCGCGCGCGAAGATCAAGGAATTCGTCAGCACCCGCACAGCCGATCGCATAGGCATCGTGGCATTCTCCGGGGAGGCACTGACGCAGGTGCCGCTCACCACGGACTACCCGGTCGTGCAGGCCGCGCTCGACAACCTCCAACCGGGCCAGCTCGAGGACGGAACGGCCATCGGCACGGCCATCGCCACGGCGGCCAACCGACTGAAGGATGCGCCCGGCAAGTCACGCGTCATGATCGTGCTCACCGACGGCGTGAACAATCGGGGCTCGATCGATCCCCGAACGGCAGCCCGAGCCGCGTCCCAGTTCGGCATCAAGATCTACGGCATCGGCGTCGGCACCGAGGGGATGGCGCCGGTGCCAGTTGGGCGCGGGCTGTTCGGCCTCCGCTACGAGATGCAGAAAGTGGAGATCGATGATGCGCTGCTCACCGACATCTCCAATGCGTCGGGCGGTCGATACTTCCGCGCGCGCGATCCGGCTGCGCTGACGGCGATCACGGAGCAGATCAACGCGCTCGAGCGCTCGCCGGTTCGTAGCCGCACGTATGTCCGGTACTCCGAACTGTTTCGCTGGCCCCTTGGAGCGATGCTCGTGCTGCTCGCCGCCGAGTTGGTCCTCATGTCGTGGAGAGGCCCGCTCCCGTGACGCTCACTCTGGATTTCCTCGAGCGACCGTATCTGCTCGCGCTGGCGATCGTGCTGCCGGCGCTGTTCGCATGGCTGCTGCGTCGTCATCGCCTGCAGCGGCAGCGGCGCCTCGCGCGACTCGGCACCCTGGACGTCGTGCGCCGACTCGTGCCCGCGGCGGCGTTCAGCGGCGGCGGCTGGCGCGCCGTGCGGATCGCGCTCGCCGCGACATTCGCCGGCATCGCCATCGCCGGACCGCGATGGGGCTATGAGCGCACGACAGTGCGGAGCACGGGCGTGGATCTCGTCTTCGCCGTCGATGCCTCGCTCTCCATGATGGCCACCGACGAAAAGCCGTCGCGGCTGGAACGCGTGAAACAGGAAATCCGGCGGGTGCGCGCCCTCAGTCCTGGCGACCGGGTCGGCCTGCTCGCCTTCGCCGGCAAGAGCTACATCCTCTCGCCCATCACGGTGGACGGCGGCGCGCTCGATCTCTTCCTCGACAACCTCGATCCCAGCGTCGTCGGACAGGCGGGCAGTGCCATCGGCTTGACCATCATCCAGGGCACCAACCTGCTCTCCCTCACGAAGAGCGGCGCTGACCGAGCGCTTGTGGTGCTGAGTGACGGGGAAGGATTCGAGCTGCAGGCCGACGTCATCGCCGCGGCGAAGCGTGCTGCGGAGAACAACGTAAGTCTGGTGACCGTGGGCTTCGGGACGCCGGCGGGCAGCACCATCCCGGTGCGCGAGAGCGGCGCGCTCACGACGAAGAAGGACGAAAAAGGCGCGGTCGTGATCACGCGCTACCATCCCGAAGTGCTGGCAGCGGCGGCGACCGCCGCCAGCGGCACTTTCATTCCCGCTGAGGCGACGGACAAGGCGGCGCGCATCAAGAGCGCGTTGTCGAAGCTGCGCACGCAGGCGCGCACCACGCAGACGGGAGAAAATCTCACCCCGCGGTATCAGTGGTTTCTCCTGCCGGCGATTCTCCTCCTCTGGCTGGACACGGTCCTCGGCGGACGGCATGGACGGCGGCGTCGGCGCGCGGCCTCGGCCGAGACCGCTGTCGCCGCGGCGCTCTGCGTGATCCTCTTCAACGGCTGCGCACCCGCGCGCGATACGCTCGACGGTGTCGCGGCCTACAAGGCGCAGGACTACCAACGTGCGGCGGCGCTGTTCAAGCGGGCGACCGTTGACGACGCATCACCGGGTGCGCTCTACAACTACGGCACCGCGCTGCTCGCACTCGATTCCACCGAATCGGCAGCCGAGGTGCTCGAGCGGGCGGCGGAGAAGGCGGACCCGGAGATCCAGTATCGCGCGCGCTTCAACGCGGGCCTGGCGCACCTGCTGCGCGGCCTGGCGCTCCCCGGCGACTCGGGCTCCGCCGATCTCAAGCTGGCCGTGGCGACGTACAAGCGGGTACTGCTGCAGCGTCCCGCCGACCTGGACGCGAAGTGGAATTACGAGCTCGCGTTGCGCGAAGAGCAGAAAGGCGGAGGTGGTGGGGGTGGCGGCGGGCAGTCGGATTCGTCACCCTCCCCGTCCGAGCAGCAGCCCGCGCCGCAACCCACGCTCGCGCAACGCCAGGCCGAGCAACTGCTCGGCAGCGCAGAGCGTGAGGAGCGCGACGTGCAGGGCCGGAAGCAGAAGCAGAGTCCGCAGGAGAAGCCGCCGGGCGGCAAGGACTGGTGATCCCGTCGTGATCGGTCTCCTCCTCGTTGCGCAACTCGGCATCGTCGCGAGGGGCCCCGACACGGCCGTCGTCTGCCAGCCATTTGAAGTCACGGTCGCGGTGCGCTCGCCCGGTGCGGCCAGGGCGCGCGTCGAGATGGCACCCAGCGCCGACGTGCAGCTGCTGCGGGTCGCCCTCGCGTCGCGCGCGGAACGTGAGCCGGACGGTGCGCTCACCACCCTCACCGAGGGCACCTTCGTGATCGCGAGCCGCGCGTCCGGCCGCGTCGCGCTGCCACAGTTCGTCGCGGCGGCCGGCAGCGCAGCGGCGCGGAGTGCGCCGATTGTCGTGGACGTTCGCTCCGCGCTCACGACGCCTGCGCTCGTGCTCGTGCGGGCGTCCCTCGACGCCGGGGCCGGTCGTCACGCCGACACGCTGTACGTCGGTCAGCAGGTCGACTACGTGGTCGACGTCCAGCTCAACGATGCGGCGCGCCAGCGCCTGCGACACAACCCGACGTTCTTTCCGCCGGATATGCCGGCGACCCTGGCCTACGACCTCGCGCCGCCCGCCTCCGTTGTACGCGATGCGCGCCGCTGCTTCGAGACCCTGTCGTACCGGCGCGCGCTGTTTCCGCTCTTTCCGGGGGCGTCCGTCATTCCACCAGCCACCCTCACGTACGCACTACCACTCTCGACGTCCTTCTTCGCACGAGAGGAGAACTTCGAGGTACGCACAGACAGCGCGCGGTTCGTCGCCGTCGAGCCGCCACTGGCCGGCCGGCCCGTCGGTTACGCCGGCGCCGTGGGACGCGTTGATGCCGTCGCGCGATTCGGGGCGTCTGCCAGCCGGATGGGCGACCCGGTCACGCTGACCCTCCGACTCACCGGGCTGGGAAATGTGAAGCTGCTGCCGCGCCCCGCGCTCGCCGTCGAGTGGGCCGCCGTCGCGCTGGGCGGCGAGCGCGTGACGATCGATACCTCCGCACCCCGAGTGAGCGGAACGAAGGAGTTCGACTGGCTCCTGACGCCGCGTCGCGCCGGACGGCTCCAGGCGCCCGTCGTGCGCTATCCATTCTTCGATCCCGTGCTCGGCCGCTACGAAGTGGCAATCGCCCAGGCGAGCGCGATCGACGTCGCACCCGCAACGCTCGCCAGTGCCGATACGGCGATCGGGTCTCGATATCCCATTCGCCGAACGATGCGCGACGAGGCACCGGCGCCGCTCCTGTCGCGCGCCTGGTTCTGGGCGCTGCTGCTCGGTGCACCGGTGCCGGCGTCGCTGCGTCGCGTCGTCATGCGCCGTCGGCGAGGCGCGTCGGGTGTATCGGCCGCGCGTCGTCTTCGTGCTTACGCATCGGCCTCCCGGCCACCCTCGCCGCGTGAGTTGCGCCGCACCTACCTGGACGCACTCGGGGCGCGCGTGCCCGACGTGCGACGTGACGCGCCCACGCGCGCACCGCTCTCACGCCTGCTGCGCCGCGCCGGTGTCACCGAGCGCACCGCAATCGTGGCGTCCGATCTGCTCGACCGGCTCGATCGCGCGGCGTTCTCCGCTGATGGCATCGTAGACCCCGCGCTCGCGACGGAGGCGCTCGCG
>JANLTI010000044.1:0-1892 GCA_031362845.1 Gemmatimonadaceae bacterium
CTGATGAATCATGATGCGCGAGTGCGGCAGCGCGCTGCGCTTGCCCTTGCGTCCGGCCGCGAGCAGGAACGATCCCATGCTTGCCGCGAGACCCATGCAGATCGTGTTCACCGGCGCCTTCAGGTACTGCATCGTGTCGTAGATCGCGAGGCCGGCCGAGACGCTGCCGCCGGGCGAGTTGACGTACACGAAGATGTCGCGCTCGGGATTGTCCGCCTCGAGGAACAGCAGCTGCGCGATGATGATGTTGGCCACATCGTCGTTGATCGGCGTGCCGAGGAAGACGATGCGGTCCATGAGGAGCCGCGAGAAGATGTCGTAGGTGCGCTCGCCCCGGCTGGAGCGCTCGATGACGTACGGCGGGTAGATCGTGGCCATGGGGTTGCTCATGAGTCGATTGCGTTGGTGACGTCGTTCCGGGAGGTCAACCACTCGAAGACCTTCTCCTCGGTAATGCTGCGCTCGATTTCCGGCAGGCGCCCCGCCTTCTGGAGCGACGCGTACACCTGGCCCGGCTCCGTGCCCCGCTGCTCGGCGACCTTTGCGACGCGGTCGTCGACATCCTTCTCACTCGCCGCGAGCTGATGCTGCTCCGCGAGCGCGTCGATCAGCATGCCGCGCCGCACCTGCTTTTCGGCCACGGCGGCGAACTCGCCAGCAAACTGGCGGCGCTGCTCGTCGGGAATCTGGTAGGCCTGCATGTAGTCGTCGATCATGCGGTTCACCCAGCTCGGCGGCACGTCGAACGGGTTCGCCGCGATGATCTGGTCGAGCAGCGCGGAGCGCACGGCTGCGTCGGCGTCGCGCGTCGCGTGCTGCTGCAGGTCGGCTCGCACCGCCGTCCGCAGCGCATCGAGACCGTCGAAATCCCCCACCTCGCGCGCGAACGCATCGTCGAGCGTCGGCGCCAACTTCCGCTTCACTTCCTGGAGCGTCACGCGAACCCGCTTCGACTGCCCGCGCTGCGCTTCGTCGGGGAAGTCATCGGGCCACTTCACCACGCGCTCCTTCGTTTCGCCACCGGACAGCTCCATCACGAGCTCTTCGATGCCGGCGATCGCCTGACCGCCGCCGAGCACGAGGTCGTACGGGCTCCCCTCCGGCATGTCGTCGCCGTCGTGCTGCGGTGTCGCGAGCAGCACCTTCACCATGTCGCCCTCCTGCGGCTGGCCATCGGCGGGCGTCCACGTGGCCTTCTGATCGCGCAGCGTCTCCAGCTGCTCGTTCACCTGCTCGTCCGTCACCACGCCGGACGCGCGGGCCACGCTGAACCCCTCCGTGCGGGCGAGCTCGAGCTTGGGACGAACCTCGAGGTGCAGCTCGAACGTCAACGGCTGGTCGTCCTCGAACTTGACATCGTGCACGTGCGGCTGTGCGGCGACGTCGAGCTTCTCGCGCGACATCACTTCCTTGAACGCCTCCTGCACCAGCGTCTCGATGACCTGCTGGCGGATGGCGTCCTTGAACCGCTTGCGCACCATCGCGGCCGGCGCCTTGCCGGGCCGGAAGCCGGGGAGACGGACGGAGGCGGCGTACTTCTTCGCGGTCTTCTCCTCCTCGTCGCGCACGGCGACGAGGGGGACGGACACTTCGAGCAGCCGCTCGACGCCCTCGCTCTTCTTGGTGGTGATCTGGATGTCCATGTGGACCGAATAAGCCGGGATCGGGGTGCGCGGTTCCGTGCGCCAGCCGGGCCGATGGGCGGCCGACGTGACACAACGAAAGCTAACGCCCGGGATGAGTGCGTTGAAGGGCGGAGCGAGCACGCGCACGCCGCCGCGCCGTAACGCGGCTCACAGGGACTTGGCTTGCGTGGTGCCGCGCGGAGGTCAATAGTTCGATACTCGACGCGCTCGCCGCCGCTGAAGGCCGATCGCCTTCACAGCGGACGG
>JANLTI010000111.1:0-11837 GCA_031362845.1 Gemmatimonadaceae bacterium
GCAGGGACGAGCGGAGGGTGGGCGTCATGGGGAAGCTAGATGGTGCGGACAGAGTACGGCCGTGCGGCGAAAGGCGTACGGCGCGTCGTGGAGCGAGAGGCGTACGGCGGGCGGCGATGGAATTCGGAGCGCGGTCGGCGCAAGCGCCGTCCGCTCGTGATGAACAGCGTGAGGGAGCGGGCGTTCCTGGAGACGGCGTCTCGAGTCGCGCAGCGACGATGAGTCTCGCCGTCGGAAGGAGCGCACGCGACCGACCGGGCGCACCGGACCAAGCGCAGCGACGATGAGTCCCGCCGTCGGAAGGAGCGCACGCGACCGACGTGGGCGCAACGCAACCGACGCGACGCAACCCACGACTCAAGGCTTCCGCTCCCCCCACGTCGCCCCAGCGGGCTCTCGCGTGGCGCGCGCCACTGGTTTCTCTCGCCCCATCCGCATCGCCTCCGCGACCGCCCGCTCCAACTGCGGATCGCGTCCGGCGATCACATCGCGCGGCCAGTTCTCCACGTCGATGTCCGGCGACGTGCCGACATTCTCCACCGCCCACTTGCCCGACAGATCGAAGAACCCGCCGCGCGGCGCGATCATCGAGCCGCCGTCGACGAATGCCGGCGTGTCCCACGTACCCACGAGACCGCCCCACGTCCGCTTGCCCACCAGTGGACCGATCTTCCGACGCTGGAACATGTACGGCATCAGGTCGCCGCCGGAACCCGCCATTTCATTGATGATCATCACCTTCGGCCCCCAGATCCCCGCCGCGGGTGACGTGAAGGGATACCGCTTGTCCACCGGATTGTTGAAGTAGCCATCCATCTCCCGCCCCAGCAGCTCCACGATGTAGTCCGCCGCCGAACCGCCGCCGTTGTACCGTTCGTCGATGATCGCGCCCTTCTTGTCCTGCTGCGCGAAGTAGTAGCGATTGAACGAGGTATAGCCGGGTCCTGCCGTGTTTGGCACGTGCACGTACGCCAGCGTCCCGCCACTCATCGAGTCGACCATGCGGCGATTGCGCTCCACCCACGCGCGTGCGCGCAGGCCATTCTCGTTCGGAACCGGCACCACCGTCACCGTGCGCACACCGTCCATCGACGGACGCGACGACACGCGAAGCACCGTCTGGCGCCCCGACGTCCCAT
Source organism: Gemmatimonadaceae bacterium (assembly GCA_031362845.1). Classification (GTDB taxonomy): domain Bacteria; phylum Gemmatimonadota; class Gemmatimonadetes; order Gemmatimonadales; family Gemmatimonadaceae; genus AG11. Next base: position 1,140 of record JANLTI010000111.1, read on the forward strand.
CCAGCAGGCGATAGACGTTGTCGCTGCCGCGCAGCTCCACGCCATTCACGCTCATGAGGTAATCGCCGGCCCGCACGTCCACACCCGGTGCCGCGAGCGGCGCGCGCAGTTCCGGATTCCACGATTCTGCATCGTAGATCTTCGCGATCCGGTATCGCCCGTTCTCCACCCTGAGGTCGGCGCCAAGCAGACCCGCACTCGTCGGCTGCACCTCCGGTATATCGCCTCCTCTCACGAACGAGTGCCCGATCGCCAGCTCGGCGCCCATCATGTCGAGCAGGTAGTTGAGATCGGCGCGGTGATTCACGCTCGGCAACAGTGCGCCGTACATCGTCTTCATCTTCGGCCAATCCGAGCCGTGCAGGTTCTTCACGTAGAGATAGTCGCGCTGGTTGCGCCAACCTTCATTGAACATCTGCACGAATTCCGCGCGCGGATCCACCTGCATCCGGAGTTGCATCGCCAGTCGGCCCACGGTCGCGGCCGGCGGCGCCTTGTCCGTGTCCACCAGATACAGACCGCCGGCACTTCCAGGCGTTCTATAGAGCAGCTTTTTCCCATCCGCGCTCACGTCATAGTCGGTGACGTTGCTCGCGAACGCCTGCGCCTTGCGATCCTTCAACTGATACCGATGCAGCACGCCGCCGCGCGGGCCGGCGATCGTGTCGGTGCCCGTTGGCGGCGTAGTCTCGATCCAGAACACCGACCCCGCGGGTCCCGCTTCGAGCTCGCTGTAGGCGCGTTGCGCGAGCGACGGCACGGCGATGATGCGCTGGCTCAGGCCGTCGAAGTCGATCGTGACCACGGGTCGCGGCATGTCGGCGCGCGATCGTTCACTCGCCGCGCCCCTCATCGCCGTCGTGTCGCGTGCCGACGCCGACGAATCACCGCGCGCGGCGGCGGCGCGCTCCTCGTCGCTCTCCGGCAGCAGGGGACTCGGCTCGCTCTTCGTGAGCACCGCCATGTACAGCGCGGACGTCACCGGCTTGTCGTACGACGTCATGTCGAGCCACCCCGAGTTCAACCCGAAGTTGGTGCTCGCCAGGAACCAGAGATACTTGCCCGATGCATCCCATGCCGGCGACGTCGCATCGGCGAGGCCATCGGTGAGTTGATGCGTGCGCCCGGTGCTCACGTCGTACGCGAAGATCGCGCGGAACATCGACGGCAGCCGCCGCGAATACGCGATCCATCGTCCGTCCGGTGAGAAGCGCGGGTTGAGCGAGCGGTCCGGCATCATGTACTGGTCGGTATCCACGAGTGTCGACTTGCCGCTCGCGACATCGAGCACCCACAACCGAAGGTGCGTGTCGTGAAAGAGGATGCGTCGAGCGTCGGGGCTCCACTCGGGGGTGTAGTAGTGGCTGGGCTCCGGCAGGGCGATCTCGCGCTTGCTCGCGCCGTCCTGCGACGCGATCACCAGCTTGTACTCGCCGCTCGCATCGCTGAACCATGAGAGCCAGCGGCCGTCTGGGGACCACGCCGGATCTCGCTCCGCACTCCCCGACGACGTCGTCAGGTTTCTCGCGTCGCCCTTCTCCGCCGGGATCGTGAAGATCTCCCCGCGCGATTCCACGGCCGCGCGCTTGCCCGTGGGTGAGAGCGCGAGTGCCGAGACTCGCGTCGTCACGTCCTTCCACTGCGGCATCATCCACGCGTAGTCGCCGGTCGCCGTGATGTTCACCTGACGCGTGCGTCCCGTGGCGACGTCCATCTCGTGCACGTAGCCAGCCTGCTCGAACACCACGGCATTGGCTGACGTCGATGCGTCGAGCGCCTTGACGTCGAAATCCTTGAACGTCGTGCGCTGCGCCAGCGCTTTCGACTTCGTGTCGTAGCTCCACACGTTCGATACTCCGTCGCGATCGCTCAGGAAGTAGACGACATCGCCAACCCATGCCGGATCCATCTCCTTGGAGTCCTGCCATGGCGTCGTCACCACCTCGTGCGTCGCGAGATCCTCGATCCAGATCGGGCGGTTCTGCCCGCCGCGATAGTTGCGGCGCTCCTCGTCCCACGAATTGTTCATGCGGTACGCGATGCGCTTGCCGTCGGGGCTGATCTTCCCCTGATAGGCGCGAGGCATGGGCATCGCCTTCTCGACCGCGCCGTCCAGCCCCACCGTGTAGAACTTCGGCACGCCTGTTGGCGCGTTCGTCGCTCGGCCCGAGGCGAAGACGATCTCCATTCCGTCCGGCGTCCATCCCTGCACAACGTCGGCGCCCGGGTGATAGGTCAATCGCTTCGGCTCGCCGCCGTCGGTGGGCAGGACGTACACGTCGACGTTGCCCGCATACTGCGCGCTGAACGCCACCTTGCTCCCATCCGGTGACAGCTTCGGACTGCTGGCCTCTCCCGCGAAGCTCGTCAGTCGGCGCGCCGTTCCGCCCGCGCGCTCCACGATCCAGATATTCCCCGCGTGCGCGAAGGTGATGTGCCGAGTGCTGACGCTCGGACTGCGAAGCATGCGAGTCTGGGCACTGAGTGGAGCGCCGAGCGCGAGCGCGAATGCGATGGCAATGAGGGAAGAGCGCATCATTTGGAGGCCACGGGTTCGGTGAGGCAGGTCTCGGCGAGAGGAGGCCGAGGATGTTGAGATTATCACGCGTGGAGGGGACTCGATAGAAGGAGCGCACCAACCTCGACGTACGGCGAGAGGCGTACGGCGCGTCGTGTGGCGGAGCGCGTGCGGCGGGCGGCGATGGGATTCGGAGCGCGCCCGCCGCTGCGCGTCGGCCGCCCGTGATGGACGGCGGAAGGGAGCGGGCGTTCCTGGAGACGGCGTCTCGAGTCGCGGAGCGACGACGAGTCTCGCCGGCGGAAGGAGCGCACGCGACCGACCGGGCCAACGGCCGTACGGCGAGAGGCGTACGGCGCGTCGTGTGGCGAGAGGCGTACGGCGGGCGGCGGGGATGCGGAGCGCGGTCGGCGCTACGCGCCGTCCGCAACGGCATGTGCGGGAGGGAGCGGGCGTTCCTGGAGACGGCGTCTCGAGTCGCGCAGCGACGACGAGTCCCGCCGGCGGAAGGAGCGCACGCGACCGACATGGCGCAACCGGCCCGGCGCAACCGACCCGGCGCAACCGACCCGGCTCAAAAGACAGGCGCAACCGGGCCGGGGCGATGAGCCGAAATGCGCCCGTTCTCCGCCTTCCGTAGTAGCGTCGCGATCCGCACCCCGATGGGGTAGCCGATCCACACTCGTGACTCCATGCTTCCCGTGGGTTCGCGCCCTCTCCAGACCGTCGAAGTTCAGCCGTTCGCAGCGGAGGTGGAATGGAGCAGTCGGGAGACATCACACGGTTGCTCGGCGTCGCCAACGGCGGTGATGCCGAGGCAATGCGGACCGTGCTCACCCTGCTCCACGACCGGTTGCGCGTCATGGCGCACTGGCAACTCGCGCGCGAGGAGGGCGGTCACACGCTGGAGACGGACGGTCTCGTCAACGAAGCGTTCCTCCGCCTGCTCGGCGTCGAACGCATCCGGTGGCGCGACCGTGAGCATCTGCTCGCCATTGCATCCCGCATGATGCGACGAGTGCTGATCGACTACGCCGATCGCCGTCGCGCGCAGAAACGCGGTGGCGGCGACATGCCTGCGTCGCTCGACGAAGCGCTGGTGGCCGTGGAGCAGAACGCGGACGACCTGCACGCGCTGGACGAGGCGCTCGAGCGGCTTGAGACGATGAACCCCCGATACAGTCGAGTCGTCGAGTGCCGGTTCTTCGCTGGGCTCAGTATCGAGGAAACGGCCGAAATGCTCTCACTCTCACCCGCTACCGTGAAGCGCGACTGGACCACCGCGCGCGCGTGGCTCAATCGTGAGTTGCAGCCGTGAACCGGCCGTCCCCGGATTCCATCCGACTCACGGTCGACCGAGCACCCCTCGACGCAGGACGATGGGCGATGCTCGAGACGCTGCTGCACTCGGCGCTGGAGCAGGAGCCGTCGGCGCGTGCGACGTTCCTCGCCCGCGCGTGTCCCGATCCCGCAATGCGCACCGAGGTCGAGGAACTGCTGTGCGCGCACGAGCGCACTGGAATGCTCGACGACCTCGCCGAGTCGGTCATGAAGCCGTTGCTGGTGTCGGCGAATGGTCCGTCGAGCGAATCGAGCGCATCGGGCACCAGCGGCGCTGCACTCCCGGAGCTCGAGCGGTACGAGATCGTCGCGAAGGTCGGCCGCGGTGGCATGGGCATCGTCTATCGTGCCCGCGACGCCAGACTCGACCGGGACGTCGCACTCAAGTTTCTCCCCCCGCACCTGAGCGCCGACGAGGCGGCGAAGAAACGGTTCCTCGTGGAAGCGCGTGCTGCCGCGTCGCTCGAGCACCCGAACATCTGCACGGTGCACGAGATCGGAGAAACTCACGACGGTCAGCTCTACATCGTGATGGGCTACTACGAGGGAGAAACCCTCGACGCACGCATCGCCGCCGGCCCCCTCGCGCTGGATGACGCGCTGCGCATCGCACTTGAGGTGGGTCGCGGGCTCGCCAAGGCACACGAGCGAAAGATCATTCATCGCGACGTGAAGCCGGCCAACATCATGCTCACGAGTGATGGGCAGGTGAAGATTCTCGATTTCGGAATCGCGAAGCTGTCCGACATGACGGTCACGCAGACGGTCGGGGTCATCGGTACCCTCGCGTACATGAGTCCCGAGCAGGCGTTCGGCGAGACGGTCGACACGCGCACCGACATCTGGGCGCTTGGCGTCGTGTTCTACGAGATGCTGACGGGTCACCGCCCGTTCCGTGGGCCGGGCGAACAGGCGGTGCTCTTCTCCATACTGACGTCGGAACTCGAACCGATCGGTGCGCCCTCCGGTCACCTCGGGCCCGCTATCGAGGCGTTCGTGAAACGCGCGCTCGCCAAGAAGCCGGCCGACCGCTTCCCCACCGCGCACGAGATGGTCGCCGAACTCGGCGTGCTGCATGCCGCTGCCCGCGCCGGCGTGGGGTCGACTGCCGCGCCACGCACGCTGGCGTCAGGCGCTGCCATGCCCACGCTCGGCGCGCCGAGGACCGAGTCGCTGCTCACCTCCGCAGGGGAGCGCCGGCACGCGGCCGTCGTCGTCACCGGCGTCGCCGACTACGCCGCGATGATCGAAAGACTCGGGCCGGCGGAGATCGATCGAATGCTGCATTCGGTCCGCGAGATTGCCACGGAAGTGGCAACGCGGCACGGCGGCATCGTCAACCATGTCGAGAACGACGAAGCGGTACTGCTCTTCGGCGTCGTCGAATCCCACGAGGACGATTCCCTCCGTGCGGTGCGCGCGGCGCTCGAGCTGCACGCCCGCGTGCGCGCGCTGTCGGCGACTGGTGCAGGCGATACGCGCGTCCGGATGCGCTCGGGCGTGCACACCGGAGCGCTTGTCGCGCAACGCCAGCGAAGCGGCGATCGACGCTTTCGTCTCACCGGCGCACCACTCGACGTCGCCTCGCGTCTCGCCGCGCTCGCGAGCAGCGACGCGCTGCTCCTCAGCCCGGAAGCCCACCGGCTCGTGGCGCCGTTCATCGAGACGGAAGCGTCGGCTCCCCTGACGCTGCAACCCGATGCCGCACCAGTCATCCCTCGTCGTGTCATCGGCGAAGCCACGATCCACACGCGACTCGAGATCGCCGAACGTACGGGCCTCTCACCGTTCGCCGGGCGCACGAGTGAGCTACAGTCGTTGGAGGAGCTGCTCGCGTCGGCGATTTCCGGCGATGGCGGGTTTGCGGTGGTCATCGGTGATCCAGGCGCGGGGAAGAGTCGGCTCCTGCTCGAGCTCCGCCGGCGCGTCGAGCGCACACCAGCGCAGCTGGTGCTCGGTCGATGCGACGCCTACGGCGGCACGTCGCCGTACACCCCCATCGTGCAGGCACTGCGTGAACTGCTCGGATTGAGTGTGTCCGCGGGACCCCTCACGGCGGAACAGGTCATCGAGCGTGTGCGCTCCGTGGACGCGACGCTCGAGGACTCGCTTCCGCTCTACTGCGCGCTGCTCTCCGTGGAGAGCGCGGCACATCCACTCCCGCGCCATCTGCACGGAGAGCACCTGCAGGCCGCCATGCTGGAAGCGCTCGCGGCACTCGTCACGCTCCAGGCGCGCCATCGTCCGCTCGTGCTCCTGCTCGAGGACTGGCACTGGTCGGACGACGCATCGCGCCGAGCGCTCGAGCAGCTCGCCGAGATCGCGCCAGCCCATCCGCTGCTGCTCATCGTCACCTGTCGGCCGGAGAGCGGGATCCAGTGGAGTGCTACCGAGCGCGGCGTCATCCTGCACCTGCGCCCGCTCTCGCTCGAGAGCTCCACGGAGATCATCGGCGGCGTGCTTGGCGCTGACCGCGTCGCGGCCGAGCTCGCCGAGCAGCTGCACGAGCGCACCGGCGGTAATCCATTCTTTCTCGAGGAAACCTGCCAGGCCCTGCTCGAGCAGCATCTCGTCGTCGTACGGAATGGCGAAGCGGTCGCCGACGAGGTCGAGGTGCTGACGCAATTGCCCGAGACCGTGCAGGCGGTGATTCGCACACGACTCGACCGACTGACGCCGGAATCGCGCGACGTGCTTCGCGTCGCGTCCGTGATCGGACGGGAGTTCACCCGAGCGGTACTCGACGAGCTCGCGGGCTCGGAGCTGGACATCGCGCAGCAGCTCAACGAGCTGCGACGTACCGGCCTCGTTCAGCAGACGAGCGTCGTGCCGGAACCTGTCTACCGGTTCAAGCATGTGCTCACGCAGGAGGTCGCGTACGACACGCTTCTGGAGCACCAGCGCCAGACGCTGCATGGAAAGGCCGCGTCGGTCATCGAGCAGCGATACGCAGACCGGCTGGACGATCATCGCGAACAGCTTGCGCATCACTACAGCCATGCCGGTCAGTGGCTGCATGCGATCCGGCACGGCATCGCGTCAGCCGACCGGTCGCACGGCCTCAGCCAATTCGCCGATGCGCTTGCGATGCTCGATCGCACACGCGCGTGGGTCGAGCGTGTCGCCAACGATGTGCGTCGCGGCGAACTGCTCGCTGACGTGTGCTTCCGCCAGGAGCGACTCTGCGAGACGCTCGGCATCCGCGCGCGACAGATCACGATCGTCGAGGAGTTGATCGCGCTGCTCGCTCCCCACGGCGGGTCTCGACAGCTCGCCGAAGCGTATCTCCGCCAGGGCGACGTGTTCATCCTGCTCCGCCGCTTCGACGCCGCCGACCGATCGCTCGCCACCGCGCTCCGCTTGAGCCGGGAGCTTGGCGATGTGAATGGTGAGCGCAATGCTGCGCGCAGCTTCGGGCTGCTGCGTTCTCACGAAGGGCGGTACGAGGAGGCGGTGACGACGATCGAGCGCGCGCTCGCGCTCGACATGCAGCTCGGCGAGCACGCTGCCGCTGCGGGCGAGGTGGCGAGTCTCGGCAACGTGCTGCGCAAGATGGGTCGCCCGCTCGATGCGATCGAGGCGCTCATGCAGGCGCGCCAGCGGCTGTCGCGCGAGACCGATCCGTCGAAGTGGTGTGCCGTGCTCACGGTAATCGCCTCCGCGCATCGCGACCTCGGAGACGACGAAACGGCGCTGCGCTTCCTGATGGAGGCGCGGGACACGGCGATCGAGCGCCAATTGCCGATTCTTGCGTCGTTCAGCCTGCCGGCGATTGCCCACATCCAGTTGCAGCAGGGGAATGTGGAGGAGGGTCTGGCGACGTACCGTCAGGCGGCGGGGCTGAGTCGGCGCGCGCGTCATGCGGACGGGCTCGCACAATCACTGCGGGCACTCGGCGAAGTGCTCCTCGGCCTCGACCGGTTCGAGGAAGCGGTGCCACCGCTGCTGGAAGCCGCCGACATCTTTGCGCAGCTCGAGGACCGTGATACCGAGTCGCACCTCTGGCAACGACTCGCGACGGCATACGAGCGGAGCGGCCGTCCGGTTGAGGCGAATGCATTCTGGGATCGCGTGCACGAACGATGCGAAGGGTCGGGTGATCCGGCTGGCGAAGCCTTGGCGCTCGAGGGTATCGCGCGGTGCGCGCGGCAGCGTGGCGTTCGCGCGTCCGCGATCACCACGTACGAACGCGCCCTCAATCGGGCCGTGACGGCAGGCGATCACGCCCGCGAAGGCACCCTGCGCAACACACTTGGCCTGCTCCGGTGGGAGGATGGCTCGTATGTCGAAGCGCTGCGCCAGTATGAGGCCGCGCTCCGTCTCTGCCGTGAGCGCAAGGACAGGGTCCACGAGGGACTGATCCTCAACAGTGTCGGCGCGACGCTCCTCAAGCTGCGGCGATACGACGAGGCGCGGACCGCTCTGGAGGAAGCCGCTCGGCTCAATGCCTCCACCGGCGAGCGACGCCTCGAAGCTCATTCTCACGCGGTGCTCGGTGACAGCTTGCTGGAGACAGGCCACGCTGCCGACGCACGGATGGCGTTCGAGCGTTCGATGAACCTGCGCCCGTTACTAGGCGACCGCCGCGGCGAAGGGTGGATGCTGGAGCGCATCGGCCGAGCATTGCTGCGCGAGGGGCGAGAGGCAGACGCCCGCGTCGCCCTCGCAGCCGCGAGCGCGATCGCCTCCGAGATCGACGACGCTGGACTCACCGCGGCAGTAGAGGGTACGTTGGTTTCTTCACAATCACCACAGGTATCCTGATGCCACGCTACATCATCGAACGTGAAGTCGGAAAGCTGACGCCGGACGAGCTGCGCACGGCCGGACTTCGTTCCAACGCGGTGCTCGCCGAGATGAGCGGCGTCGTGTGGATCAAGAGCTACGTCTCCGACGCGGAAGGAAAGATCTACTGCGAGTACGAAGCCCCGAACGCAGAAGCGGTTCTTCAACACGCCCGCAAGACCGGCATGCCGGCAAATCGCATCTCGGAAGTGTCGATGGAGATCAGCCCGGCGATGTTCGTGTGAAACGGGAAACGGTGAACCGTGAACGGGTCACCGTTCACGGTTCGCCGTTCGCGCTGTCTGTTAGCCCCACCGCGGCTGCTCATCCGGGCTGATGCCGAGCAGCGACTTGCCGACGATCTCGTGCGTGAGCATCGAGTTGGCGGGGTGGATGCGGCCGAGTCGCGCGTCACGGAACAGCCGCTCCAGGCCGGCGCGGCGGAAGATGCCGAATCCGCCGCTAAGATCCATCGCGCGATCGACGACGCGCCACGATCCTTCCGCCGCGTGATACTTCGCCGCGAACAGCTTCGCGACCCACATCGCGCCGTGATCGACCCCCGTGCACCAGTCGGCGGCGATACGGTCGAGATGCGGGCCGATGCCCTCCAGCTCGATCCCCATCTCGGCGATGCCGTGCTGTACCTCGGGGTGATACGCCATCGACCGCGTGAGTGCCATCGCGTGCTTCTTCTTCACCTGGTCCAGCGTCATGTCGAGCGCGCGCTGCGCCATGCCATAATAGATGTTGCCGAATCCCACGAGCGCCCACATGAGCACGGAGAGAATGAACGGGTCGATGCCCGCCGCGCCTGCCGGCACTATGCGGGCGATGTACCGATCCGGCACGAATGCGCCGTCGAGAATCGTGTCGTCGCTTCGCGTCGCGCGCATGCCCATCGTGTTCCATGTCTCACGCACGGTGTATCCCTCGGTGCTGCGCGGCATGAACCCGTGCACCACCTTCGGCGCGGTAGGATCACTCGTGTCGAGGCCATGGAGTCCGAAGTAGTCCCAGACCGGCGACAGGCTCCCGAACGACTTGTGGCCGGTGAATCGATATCCGCCTTCCACTCGCTCGGCCGAGGTGGTCGAGAGCAGCAATGGAATATCGTTGCCGCTCTCCGCGTGTCCGGCTGCGAAGATCTTGCCCCGCCCCGCTTCCTCGAGGATCCACTGGAGCGACGTGTCACCGGCGCGCAGGAGATCGGCTGCGACGCCGAGCCAGTACAAGTGCATGTTGAGCGCGAGTGCCGTCGGGGCCGCGTAGTAGGCGAGCCGTCGCTGCTGCTGCGCGACCGCGGCGAGATCCAGACCCTGACCTCCGAACTGCGGCGGTACCGGCAGCGTCAGGTATCCCGCCTCGCGCAACTCCTCGAAATCCTCGGTGAAGAACGTGTTGTCCTCGTCGTACGTCGCGCCGCGCTCGTGGCAGCGGATCAGGATCTCATCGGTGAGCAGGTACGGCTGCTGTTCGGTGGGAGCGAGAGCGATCATGGCGCACGTCCTCGACGTGTGGGGAGTGATGCGGGCGAGCAGGCGGCGGGAGCCGGGCACTCATACAGGCGGAATTGTCGAACGAACTGGCTCATGGCGCCATGCCGCGCGCCGTACCGAGTGCGAACGAAGCCCTGAGCCGAGCCTCCTCCCCTCCTCAAACTCCTCGCGAGCGAGCCGTCGACCACTCGTCCCTAACTTGCAGGGAAGGACGAGATGCGATCGAATCAGGGTGTCTCGGCTGCCATCGCGTCGGTACTCTGCATCGCCGCCGCGGGATGCACCTCGTTCAGCACCGTGCGTTCGGCCGAGGTTCACCACGGGCCCTCGACGACCTTTCAGGCGTCCGTGTCCACGCCGCCCGGGCCCGAGACGGGATGGTTCTGGTCCTTCGAGTGCGCAGAGCAGTGCGATCACCCGGTGGCCGGTGTCGATCTGGGCTTCACGTACGGGATGCCGACCGGACTCGCACCTCGCCCCGTCGCGCTGGGAGTCGGTATCAACGGCACGCTGCCCTACGTCGATGCGTATGTACAACTCGGCAGTGGCGAGCGA